>CAKZYI010000448.1 GCA_937884735.1 uncultured Pleurocapsa sp. | reverse complement strand
CTACCTTCAATTTGCTCGGTGGTTAAAAGCGATCGCTGTACTAGAGATTTTAGAGCTTCGATCAGCTCGACTGGATAGATTGATAGGGGCAAGTTGTTTTGAATTTCTGGCAAGCACATAGGTTGTGATTCGGCAGCCAACCAATAAAGTATTTCTTTTTCTAATACCGATAGGCGATCGAATGAGTCGTTTAATAGCCGATGTATTTCGCCGAAAATCCGCAATTTTTGGGTCAAAAATTCTTGAATATTATTATTAAATAACTGCCGAACAATTTGTGCAATAAAAATCAACTTTTCAGGATTTTCTAGATAGTATGAAATCACTTTTGTTTCTGCTTCTTCATTGTTTATTTGTTCTGCTTTTAATAGAGCTTTGGCTTCTGCTGTTGATAATCCCGTCAACTTCCAATGACGGACGGAATTATTGTTATTTGTGCTGGAGTAAGCATTTTCTAAGCTAGTTGTTACCAGGCAACTTTGGTGAGAATCTCGTTCGATGGCTTTAAAGAATAAATCATAATTTTCATAGCCTGGTAAATACTTCCCTGCTAATGAATGGGGTTGCATAATAGCTTCAATCCCGTCGAGCAGAATCAAATAACGATGCGATCGCATTACCCCTATCAATTGAGGTAAAAGCTGCTCTTCATTTTGCTTGGGAATTACAAACACAGAACTCAATAAATCTTCAACAAGTTCGCTTAGGTTAGGGGGTGCAGCAAAATTTCGCCAAATTACAACGTCGTACCTGTCTTGAATTTGCTCTCCCAGACGTTTCATTAGGGAAGTTTTGCCCAAACCATTCAAACCCCAAATGTTCAACAAATGGCATCGATCTTCCAAAAGCCATTGCTGAAAAGTTCTTAATTCTACCTCTCTACCATAAAAAAATGATGGAGAAGATGAGGCGTTTTGCCAATTCTTAGAACTCGCCTCGGAGATATTTTCTTCAGTCAAATTTTCAGTTTTTCCAACAGTCGATTCGTACAAAGAACATAACTTTAACCTGAAATTAGTTTTGCCAATATTATCTTCTAGAATTTTCGACAAAGTTTTCCATAGTTTTGGCGCAATATCTCGCATCAAATAGTTCGTACTGTAGGCAGAAGAATTTGATATTTGCTCGTAAGTCATTCCTTGCCAACATCCATTCAGTATAGCTATCTCTGGCTTTTTGAGCTTTTGTCCCGTTTTCTCAATCGAGATTTTATTGACATAATTTAAGGCAGTTTCAAAATTCACTACTTTTTGTATTTGCCGAAACTTCTTCATTTATCGTCTCACAAAACTTACTTAAAAGCTTAATAATATTTTAGTTGTTAAAATATCTGGCTTTAGAATAATATACTTATGCATAACCATTGGAAAAATAAATTATGTAAGCGACTACGTATTATACTCGTTTATTTCAGTAGTAATTCTGAGATAGTTTTGGTCAATAAACAAATCATTTAATCGACAATAATTAATTTGTTCTTATGACTACAGGTAGAATTAGCGGTAAGCTATATGACGACAACAATGCTAATGGTTTTTCAAAGCTGACATAAATAATAACCTCATTAGCAGCCCAATATTAGTTGGCTAAACGGGAGAAGACTGTTCGTTTAACCTAAGTCTGAGTCAAAAACAAATTGATGCTTTAGTTTGAGGCGATTTGTCGTTAGTTAGCTCAAATTATTCTTGGGGTAGTAGATAGAGTTGAGATTGATTTCGTTGAGATTGATTTCTCTTTTTTTATCTACTTCATTATTCATTTATTTTCAAAGTTTCTTGATTATTCTGAGATGAAAGATTTTGAAGTCAAAATTCTACAGCACGAGCAATCTAATAGAATTCCTGTTATTCGACTGCCGAAGCAAATTTCCCAACAAGAATTAACTAATCCACAATTGATCGATATAGCATCGGATTCTTTTAAAGAGAATGGAGTTTTGCAGGTCGATAACTTATTTAGTCAAAAGCTAATCAATAACTTAGCCCAATCCTTCAATCGCGACTACCAGCCCTATTTTGGCGATCGAGAATATGCCAATTCTCTAGAAGTAGGGGACAAGCGCAGGATGATTACTATCAAGATGAAATCTGCTTTTAACAACTCTCTACTTTATGGCAATCATTTTTTACTCGAGCTAATGCAAAGGGTGTTGGGCGATGATTTTATCCTAGGCGGTTTTGAAGCAGTAATTGCTTTACCAGGAGCGAAAGCTCAACATATTCATCGCGATCATCCACCTTTATTTGATGATGAATCAATTGACAGTAAAATTCCTAGTTTTGCCGTCACCGCAGTCATTCCTCTGGTGGATCTAACAGAGGCAACGGGTTCGACTAGAGTATGGAAAAAAACTCATCGTATGCCGCGATCGCAAGAGCGTAAAATGTCCGATTCTTTTGTGCCACTAATGCCTGTTGGTTCTTGTTATTTGATGGATTACCAGCTAGTTCATGGAGGAACGGCAAACAACTCCGAAATTATTAGACCTATTTTATACCTAATTTATTATCGTCCTTGGTTTCGGGAAGTAGTTAATTTAGACAAGAAAAAAAGAATTGAAATTACGGCTGCTGAATATCAAAAAATCCCTGACCACTATAGATTTTTATTTGCAGGATTAAATTTAAAATCTACCAGTAACCATACTCCTGAATTCGCCGTAAATAATTATTTATCAACTAAAAAATTTGCCGAACTAGATACTATTGGTCAAGAACAAAGACTGTTGGCTTTAGCTAAAGTAGCTACAAAAGATTATGGCTTAGAAAACGCCAATATTAAATTAATTGCCCATCGTGAAAATACAACTTTCTGTCTAGAAATACCAGAAAAGGTTCAAAAAACCGAGGCTAATTCTCCCTACTTAATCAATCGCTATCTACTTAGAATTCATCGGGGGAATTATTTATCTCCTCAAAATGTAGCCTCCGAACTACAGTGGCTGCAAGCATTACGCCAAGAAACCAATTTACCCGTACCCGAAGCTGTATCTACCCTAACAGGGAAACTGGTTACAGAAGTTGAAATAGATGGTGTACCCGAACCTAGAGTTTGTTCTGTGACTCGCTGGGTACATGGAGAAGAAGACAAGCCCATGAGCATTAAGGCAATTGGCAAACTAATTGCTCGAATGCACAATTTCACCCAGCAGTGGCAACCTCCTGCTAACTTTAGTCGCCCAAGCTGGAATTGGCAGGGTTTGTTTGGGGAGGGTGCGGGTTATAGCATCAATAATGGTGACAAAATTTGGCAGCTAACTCCCCAGCCCTATCGACAATTATTCCAACAAGTAGGCGATCGCGTTCAAAAAATGATGGAAGTTTTGGGAGAAGAAAAAGACCAGTTTGGCTTAATCCACGGAGATATGTGTCCTGGCAATCTTCTATCTTTTTACAACGAGATTCGCCTGATTGATTTTGCCGACTGCGGTTATGGCTATTGGATGCAAGATATTGCTATGTTTATTAGCTATTTTTACCGCGATCCTCAAGTTCCAAACTATCTCAAGCTGCTGCTGGAAGGATATGCTGAAATTAGACCTTTGCCTGAAAAACAACTGATTTATATTGATACTTTCATTGTTTTACAGCAGGTAACTTTAGCACTCTGGCGGGTGAATCGCGCTCAAGATCATCCTTATTTTAGAGCTATTTTAGCCGATTCCCTACGAGAAGCTGGCAAACACGCTCAATGGTATTTGAAACAATGTTCTTTTTCTATACCTGTCATATCTGCCAGTGCTCGCTCTTAATTAATAACAATTTAACAATAATTTAGTAAATTAAATTCATGAATTTTCAACTACAAGAGCTAAGTTTTACCCTTTTTGCTAAAGATTTAAAACCGGCTGTCATTCATCCTGCAATTTTGCAATATGCCGAGATTATCCCTGCCGACTGGACATTGATGGAAAAAATAACCTATAGCGATCGCGAACTTAAATTAGTCTTTGACAATCAGGTAAGAGCGATCGTTCAGCCCAGCCGAATATTTTTTGCGGAAACTATTGGGAATAAAAAAATAGCTGATATTCAAACACCCTTAATTATTGAAAAATTCTTAACTATTTTTTCTCGTATAAACTATCAAGCATTGTCTATTGCCCCAAGTGGCTATCAAATATTTAAGTCAGATGTGACAGCCAGAAAATATTTATCGCAAAATCTTTTAACAAACGATCCTTGGCAACAATTTGACGGACAAGATTTCAATGCTATTGGTTTGAAACTAGCATATCCTTATAAGTCAGGCACTTTTTATTTAGATATTAGTCAAGGCAACATAGAAGTAAAAGATATTTCTAGCCCTGCTGTTTGGTTTGCAGGAAATTTCAATTATCCGCTAACGGGAAATAACGCGCCAGAAAAACTAGAAAACTGTCAAATACTATTTCAGCAATGGGAACAAGATATTCAAAAATTTAGGGGTTTTGTTGAGCAAAAGTTATTAGCTTCGATAGCAGTTCCCGAACTAAATCTTTTTAATTCTAATAGTCTTTAAAAAGACAAAGATTATATTTACGTAGATATTGTTTTTAAGGGTAAACAAAGTAAAACTCGGTCGATTAATTGCCAGCAATTTGACCATTTGTTGTAACCGTTATCACTATAAAGACAGTGCTTTACTAATTAGTGATGATGGCTTCAATGATACTTTGCTATCTATCTATTTCTTGCTATTCGATTACTTCTGGTTAAGTCAGTATTATTTATACCAGTTCTTTCTTCGACAACTAGCTCAGTTTTTCTTGGTTTTTGTCTGAATTTTACTTGCTCATCTCAACTTCTACATTACCGATACTTCCCTTTTTTCTTAATCCCAACCTGAATTTTCACACATTTGTTAATAAAAGACCTGAATTTATCCCCTGTTTTAGATTGCCTACTTATATAAAAATTAAGGCTAAGAGAAGAATCTAAAACAATTAAAAATCATGGCAAGTATAACCTTTACTCTTGCGGGTTCGCAGTTGGACGGCGATGGAATTGCAGACTTATCATTCAATCCAGGTGATGACTTTGAAATCGGTTTTCCCCTGGATACTTCAGAATTCGATGCAAATCTACAATTTATTAAGCTTGAGCCAACTCAAGATTCGTCTAAAGTCAATTTAGAAGACTCCCCAACTGAGTTTTTTACAACCACCTTTCCTGATGTTGATATTGTCGAAACTAACACTGACGGCGATTCGGTTTCGGTAGTAGAAAGTATCTTTTTAGATCTGGCGATCGACAATTCCGTTTTTACTTTTGGTTAAAAAATATCGCCACATTAATAACTTTTGAACCATGAGAGAACCAATAGATTTTGATCGAACAATCGTTTTCATCAAACTAGTATTGATAGTTGCATTAACAGTAATTACTTACTCGGCTGTCGATCGCCTTAGAAATATCGAAATCCCCCACATTAGCGACAAAGATTTAGTTTTTTGGTTAGTAGAGTTTCACGAACAATAACTACAATGGAAAATAAATATTTAGTCAGAGAAAAATTAAAGCAACAAATTGCCGAAAACCAAGGCTGGTATTTTATCGATTTTCTCGGTAATATTCCTCGTCATCGTCCTTATGGTTTTACTTTATTTGCAAAGCAGTTTGTTCTGTTGAAAGATAAAAGCGATCGCTGGGTTTGTTATTCATTACCAACATCTAATGACAATTTCAAACTTACTTTATATACAGTTAGAGTAAAAGAGGGAGAAGTTTGGTTTTGGCGTAGTTAATACATATGTCAGACCAGAACTACTTTTTTCCTCATCTCGTTCGATGATGACATAGAATTCTTGCTGTTTTGAGATCATAGGGGCAACAATTATTTGAAAAATGATTGAGTATTTGTAATTGATATTTTACTATTGTTGTAGATGCTAGCCCGATCCCGTCTTGTTTCTGTCCCGCTTTACGTTGGTTGCCAGAAAACAAATTAGAGGCGATCGCTATAATTTAATTCAGAGAAGGTAATCTTAAAACAAGTATTATTCTCCAAATCTAATTCAATTTCTCCTTCTAGCTGTCTAGTCAAAATTCTAACCAAACGCAATCCTAAAGATTCAGTTTCATAAAAATCAAAGTCTGGAGGAACTCCTCGACCATCATCTTTAATTGTCAAAACTATTTCACATTTGTCATTACGTTGTAAACTTAACCAAATATTACCTTGAGGACGATCTACAAAAGCGTGTTCTAGGGCATTGGTTACTAATTCATTAATAATTAGCCCGCAAGAATTTACTGTTTCAATATTAAGATGTAGTTCCTGAGTGTCAACGATAAAATCAATTTTTTGCTTCATTTTTACGTGAGAACTAGATATCTTTTCTAATAAAGCTTGGATATATATACTAATATCAATTTCCTTCAGATTCTCTGAGCTATATAGCTGTTCGTGAACTAGTGCCATTGAATGAATACGATCCTGGCTGTTTTTCAAAATTCTAATTGTTTCTGGATCTTCAATACAATTGCTTTGAATTTCTAGAAGACTAGAAACTACTAATAAATTATTCTTTACTCGATGATAAATTTCTTTAAGCAACACCTCTTTCTCTGTCAAAGAGCTTTTTAGGTCTGCTTCGGCTTGTTTGCGCTCAATAATTTCTTGCTGTAATTTGTGATTGCTTTTCGCCAACAAAATTGTACGTTTTTCTACTCTTTGCTCTAGTTCAAAATTTAAATCTTTTAGTGCTTTTTGGGCGTTTATTCTCTCTTTAGCCTCCTGTTCGAGTTTAGAATTAATCTTCCGCAATCTAGTCTGAATAGTTTTTCTTTGCTCTATTTCAATTTTCAAAACTTCATTTTGTCGGCTCAAAGTTTGAGTCATATAGCGAAACTGTAGGTGCAGTTTAACCCTGGCTAATACTTCTGCTGGCTGAATGGGTTTAGTAATATAGTCAACTGCCCCTAATTCAAATCCTTTCAACTTATCCTCTGTACTAGATAATGCCGTCATAAAAATTACAGGAATATCTTGAGTTTCGGGAGTGCTTTTAAGCCGACGACAGGTTTCATAACCATCAATACCAGGCATTAAAACATCTAATAAAATAATCCCTGGTTTGGCATACTTGGCTCTTCTTAAACTGCTTTCCCCATCTTGGGCAACCAATACTGTCAATCCAGCATCTTCTAAGAAATCAACAATTACGGATAAATTAGTCGGATTATCGTCAACAATTAAAATGTTGTGATCTTTGAGATCGAACTCGAAGCTAAACCCTTGAGTGCTTAAAATTTGAGTCATAAAATTTCATCCTTGAATTAAATATCTCGATTGGGTAGAGTAGACTAAAACAAATAATTGAGTAAGTTAAAGATTGGCAAAACAGCGGCTAGACACACTTTTAGTAAGTCTTGAACTTTGTGACTCTCGCTCATTAGCACAACGTTTAATCAGAGCAGGAAAAGTCAAGGTTAACCAAGAAATTATCGATAAGCCAGGGACAGAAGTAAAAACGACAGCACAAATTGAAGTCAAAGAAAACCCGCCCTATGTATCTCGTGGTGGAAAAAAGCTGATTCAAGCGTTACAAAAATTTGAAATTAAGGTAGAAGATCGGATTTGTCTTGATGGTGGAATTTCTACAGGAGGTTTTACAGATTGCCTATTACAGTCTGGGGCAAAGCTAGTTTATGGAGTTGATGTGGGGTACGGACAGGTAGCGTGGAGTATCCGTCAAAGCGATCGCGTTATTCTTCGAGAAAGAACCAATATACGTCATTTGACCCCTCAAGACTTATATAAAAACAATCAACTTGCCGATCTAGGGGTGATGGATGTATCTTTTATCTCTTTGACAAAAGTACTCGATTCATTTTGGAATTTACTAACCTTTCCCAAAGAAGTCGTATTACTAGTTAAACCACAATTTGAAGTGGGGCGCGATCGCATCGGCAAAAAAGGCGTAGTACGCAATCTTGAAGATCGAGCTTCAGCCATTTTACAAGTTTGGCAGACTGCAAAATCCTTGGGGTGGCAATATCAAGGTTTAACTGCTTCTCCCATCAAAGGTCCTGCTGGAAATGTAGAGTACTTATTATGTCTTAAAGTAGAGCGCGCAACAAATCAACCTAAATCTTTGGACTTGCCCCAAATAATGGAAATAGTTGCGTGTACACCTGGATTTTTGATTTG
>CAKZYI010000447.1 GCA_937884735.1 uncultured Pleurocapsa sp. | reverse complement strand
AACAATATTTTTATTTTACTACAAGGAAACTCTAGTTTGACTTTGAGCCAATCAAGCTAATCAAAATATCTGCGACAGGGAGATATTGCGATCGCCATGGCAGGTACAGCTACAGAAGAATTTGTGGGCTTGGGTAAGCCTGCAATTATCATGCCAGGAGAAGGACCTCAATTTACCTACGCTTTTGCAGAAGCTCAATCTCGCTTGTTAGGCTGCTCAATTATTATGGTAGACAAGGCTAATGAAGTTAGTCAGGCGATCTCTCAAGTTATTAATAATCCCCAACAACTACAGCAAATTGCGGCTAATGGTAAACGTCGTATGGGTGAATCTGGCGCAGCCCAAAGGATTGCTTTGAGTCTATGTAAAACTTTATTGAAAGAACAATAAATATGAAATATATCATCAGAAAAAAAGAGATCGAAGAGCTTGAAGGTTTGACGAAAACTCACTACCTCAATCCAAACGCAAAAAGAATTAATAAATCCCTTGGAGATCTGACTGGCTTAAAAAATATTGGTTTTCACATTATTGAAGTTCTTCCTGGATATGAATCTACAGAGTATCACCTCCATCATTTTGAAGATGAATGTGTTTATGTCCTTTCGGGCAAAGCTACAGTAACAATTGATGAAACCGAACATGAAGTTGGTGCGGGAGATTTTATTGGCTATCGAGCTGGCGGTTTTCCTCATACAATGAAAAATACAGGTGGGGAAATTCTTCGCTGTATTGTAGTTGGTCAAAGATTAACTCATGATGTTGGTGATTACCCCAGGCTGAAGAAAAGACTCTATCGCAACGGGGAGTTAAATAATTTGGTCGATCTAAGCAATGTTTCAAATCCGAAAGTAGGTAGGAAGATTTGATTTATTTACGATTTTTGCACCAAGTTTTTCTTGATTTCTTGGTGGCAAATCCACCAAAAATAAATAGTGAGATTGATCAAACCAACTAGCTTAGTACCATCTTCGAGCATGGCGTGAACACCACGACTGCTAATTGGAGTAATATCGATCGCACTAGAAAATCCAAACAAGCAAAAAGATACTAAAAGGGGAAAATAGGGAGTTTGGCGAATAGTGTGGCGGAAAAACCAAGCATAGAAAATTAATACCAAACCATAAAGAGAATAAACCCCCAATTTAAGGATTTTGCAAGTGCCGAAAAAAGCGCACAAATTCAGGGTTGAACGAAAGCGATCGTCAAAAAAGAGGAGCAACATTACCAAGCTGCTGCCAGACAAGAATATTTTGAACTGGCGATCAGAAGCAGGAAGCAAGATAGCAGAAAAAATACAAATGGCGATCGAAGAACACCACATAATCTCTGAGATGCTGGTAAACCAACCCAAATAATAAATACCAATATAGAAAGGATCGCTAAAAAGACTTTCAATGCCTGCGCCTTTACTTCTTAATCGAGCATAAATGCTCAATATACTGAGAGTAACAATAGTAATAGCATTCAACCAAATTAAAATTGGAATGCGATTAAAATGCTGCTTTCCTTTATCAAGCCAGTATTTTACTATCGGAAAACCTGTAGATTTTTCACTCATTAGTAGCCAATTGTAGTTTTATAAGTTTCAATAAGAAAATAGATATCATCCTCTATACTATCCAAAAGCTAAAAGTCAGAGATTACTCCGCTACTCTGACCTTTGGTGAAAATAACTAGCGCGATCGCTCTTTATGAATTTTAAACGGTTTGTTTCTATAGTCATTAGCGTTGCAATTTTATTTTTTATCTATGCCAAGATCGATTTAGCTAATCTGCTTGAAGTATTCCAAAACTGTGATGGTGTTATGTTGGCGGTGGCACTTGCGATGGTAATTCCCATTACTTCAATCACAGCATGGCGGCTACAGCAGCTAGTACCCAAGCATAGTTTAGGGTTATTAGAAGCGAATCGTTTGATTTTGGGTGCCAGTGTCTTGAACATGATTTTACCCTCCAAAATGGGTGATATTGCCAAAGCTTACTTCATGTCAGAGCGTTCTAGTTTAAGCTTGAGCTTGGCGATCGCAATTTCTATATTTGAAAAGGCTTGCGATTTACTATCTTTACTGTTGTGGTGTGTTTTTGGCTTGATTTTATATCCTGATAAGGATGCTTTGTTTTGGATTATGACTGGAGGAGTAGCAACAGGATTGGCATTGGGGATACTTTTATTAAGCTCCAAAGGATTTGCTGCTTTGTTTTTCAATTCCACCGCAAAATTTGCCCCCCAGTCAATTAAAATCAAACTTCAGAAAATGCAGTCTTCCTGGGGAGAAATGCACGACTACTTTTGGAGTAACAAGCCTCACTTGTTGTTAGTCACCTGCACTTCGGTTTTTATTTGGTTTTTGCACCTATTGCAGATTTGGCTGTTTATTTTAGCCTTGAAAGCCGTTACTCCTTTTTTGATTAGTTTGGCTTTATCTCCTCTTTCGATACTTGCAGGATTGTTACCCCTAACTTTTGCAGGAATTGGTACTCGCGATGCAGCAATAATTTATTTTTATCAAGACTACTTCAATCAAGCAACAGGAGCAGCATTAGGTTTGTTATGTACCTCTCGCTATTTTATTCCTGCTATGGTTGGTTTACCCTTTTTGGGGCAAATGATGGCGGCAAACAAAACTATAAAGAACAAGGAATAAGGAATAAGAAATCAATTATGAGATTTTGCTTTTATTAATGCTTCGGCTTCGATTCTGGCAGTTGTATCATTTTGGTTAAATCCTCTGTTGACTTTAGATTGCACCGCAGCACCACTTCACCAATAGATTCTCCACTATGGCAATCCTATTTGAAACTAGAGAATGATTGATTATAACTGTTGTTAGTCATTAGTCATTAGTTATTAGTCGTTAGTTTTTACCTATACTCCAAAATGATTTAGGGATGCTATAAAAGTTAATCGTATTTCATTTTCCGAATTATCTATCCTGACTTTGTAAAAGCTTATAAAATTAGCGACAGTAGAAGTTGACTCCTCGATATCCAATGCCTGTTTGACATCTCCATCCCATAAAACGCCAGTTAAATCTTAGATCTGGTTGACAGCTTCCTACTGCAAATAAGAGAAACAAAAAAACAGCAATTTTAGGTAATAAATTCTTGGTCATTTTAATAACAATTTTTGTATGAAAATCAAATCACTAACTACAATTTACGTTTGTCCGTCATTATTTATGCCTTGATTCAATCTTTTAAAAATTCTGTCAGATATGCTAAGTTTCTTCTCTGTAGTAAAAAGATTTACTAAATTTAGCAAGTTAGCCATAGGTAAAGTCAGACAATGAAGCTAGATAACTTATGTCAACGAACTAAAAATGATTGGTTTACGTAAATTCTTAGTAGCGTTTTTTCTAACAAGCTGCCTACTATTAACATCTTGCACCGCGCAAAAAGCTCCTTCTAGTTTTGATGGGGCGCAACAAAACAGTACCAGCAAAGGTGCAACTGCCGTAGTAGATAGTTCGCAGTCTGGGGGCGCGTTTAACCGCTATTTTCCTGACAGTGGAAGTGGTTACGAACGCATCTATTCTCAAGAGAAAAAAGGTTTTGCTCAGGCAAAGTTGAAAAAAGACGGTGAAGAGATTGCTATATTGTCAATTTCTGATATTTTGAATAATCCTAGTACTGTTGATAAATATCAAGACAGTGCTAACAAAATCAATGGATTTCCTGCTGTATCTCAAGGAAAATCAGGCACGGCAGTACTTGTAGCCGATCGCTATCAGGTTAAAATTCGTTCTAAAGATTCGGAATTCACAGAAAGCGATCGCCAAGAATGGCTAGGCAAATTTGATTTGAGAGGATTATCTAAGCTGAAATAACATCTTCAATTGATTAAAACATTTTGAAATATTAAGGAGCAAGCAGTGAGTGAATCGATTTTTGAATTGGTAGACAATCTGCCAGAAAAGAACCTCACCACGATGATGCTAAAATCGCTGGATAACATTGTCCCTGGAGAGTGGGAAAACACAACTGGTTTTGTGAATACTATTGGCAAGGTAACAGGGGAAAGTGACGAAGATTTAATCCAGCAGATAGGCGAGCGTGCGGTATGGTTATATAACGACAAATCTCAAGGATATCGTCGTGCTATGTGGCTTTATCAAACTGTAGATCGTACAGACAAAGCACTAGGCTCAGCTGCTTTGGCAAATAAAGTTGGTAACAAAATTCCTTTAGTTGGTGGTTTACTTAGTAGGGTTACACCCAATCCAGACAAGGCTCAAGCTCTGGATCTATCGATTAAATTAGTAGTGGAACTTGTAGCGTTTTGCCAAATCAATGGTATTCCTGGGGATAGTATTGGGGATTTTGTAGGTGCATTGAGCGATTACAGTGGAGAATCTCTGATGCGGATGGCTACATTAGTCTGCGTTGATGGCTTGCTTCACCTTGGCCCTGATTTTCTTCTTAAAGCCCAGTCTACCCTGTCTGGTATTGGCCCTAAAGATTTAGAATCTAATTCTACATTTAAAGGAGTAGAAGAGTCTATCCCTGGAGGAAATACTAGAGGAAAATTAGATTTTATTGGAGAAAGTTTTGATTCGGTTAAAGGTTGGATGTCTAACTTTGTAGCCAGCAAAAACTTAGATCCGCAAAAGGTGATGAGTAATCTGCAAGGGTTTTTGGAATTTTCTGACAACAAGCTAGATTATGTTGCTGCTTTTATCGATATGTCTACTAACTATTATGAACATACAGGTACGCAAACATTAGCTAGACGATTAATCGAACGGGCGTTTGATGAAATATAAATCTAGACTTTGACGTAGTTTTTACGCAAAATTAGACAGTTGCGATGATTGGGTAGGTTTAGGTATTGTAATTCATCAGTTAGTTTTTTAATAAATTGCAATCCTCGACCACCTTCTTTTTCTAAGGAATCAGGAGAGTTGGCTTCTTGTTCTCCTTTAAGCAATTTTGCTTCTAGATCGAAAGATTCTCCTTTATCCCAAATACGCATTTCCAGAAAGTTGGGCAACAACTCGACCTCTAAGTCTATGGGGGTATTTTGAGGTAAATTATGATGAGCGTGGCGGACTGCATTGGTGAACGCTTCTACTAATGCCACCTCGCACTGCCAGCCCATTTTCTGGGGAATAAGGGGAAAAACTAAACCCTCAAACCATTGTAATACTTCTTAGAGAGCTTCTAATTCTGTTTTAACCTGTAAGTGATACTGTTTAACTTCTGGGTTAGTTTTCATTCAATACTAATGGATCAAATTCGGTGGAATTGAAAAGTTCTAAATTTGGAATACTTTATTAAGGCAGAGTCTCAATAAATATTCTTGATAAATATATTTAGAGGTATACTACTTAATTTCAACTTTACTCATTATTAATGGTAGCTCACTTTACATAATTTATTAACATAAAGGGTATATTATTTTACATTTCTCAGTAATGTAACAATGTAAGAGATCAAAAAGTTAGATGCTTTGAGCTAAAACTATTCTAAAATGAGGAGTTTTCACCGTAAAACCGTAATTGAGTAAGGTTTTATAATATAAGTGTAATCTTAAGATATTTCAAATGTTCGGCTTTATAAATTTAAATAAACCTGTTGGATTTACTTCCCACGATTGCGTTGCCAAGTTACGAAAACTATTAAATACCAAAAAGATTGGACATGGTGGTACTTTAGATCCCGCAGCCACAGGAGTACTACCCATAGCGGTAGGTAAAGCCACCAGATTATTGCAGTTTTTACCCGAACCCAAAGCTTATCGCGCTCGAATCCGATTGGGAGTCACTACGGATACTGACGATCTAGAAGGTAAGGTAATTCAAAGTGTAGAAAAAGTTGATTTGGATGCAGTTCAAATCATCGATCGCTTAAATACATTTTTGGGGACAATAGAACAAGTTCCCCCAATTTATAGTGCCATCAAAAGAAATGGAAAAAAGCTATATGAGTTGGCTAGAAAAGGAGAAGAAATTGCTGTTGAGCCTCGAACTATACATATCTCCAAAATTGAATTAATTGGCGTTGATATTGCTGATTTTTATGAACTAGAAGTAGATATTGAATGTAGTCCTGGTACATATATTAGAGCGATCGCCCGTGATTTGGGCAAAATGTTGGGAGTTGGTGGTACTCTAGCAAGTTTAATTCGTACCGAAAGTTGCGGAATGTCGTTGAACAATAGCATTACTTTTGAGCGCATTGAGAGCCAGATTGCACAGGGAACTTTTGCTTTGGTTGAACCTAGCTATGTACTCAGAGATTCTAGCAGCGTAACTTTAACCCCAGAATCTGCCAAACTCTGGGGTCAAGGTCAATTGGTAGATTTATCACAGGCAGTTTTTAGCCATAAAATACCAGCACTAGAACAAAATAGTCATATCGTAACCTATCAAGAAAATCGAACTTTTTTGGGTATTAGTATTTTGTTTGAACGCAACGATATTTTAAAAATCAAGCCTAAAATAGTTTGCAATACTTGAAGAATTTAAATTGACAACAGCAATTTTAATACTATTTAGTAAAATACATTTCGATTTTAAATTAATACAGCTACTGTGGCGATCGCTTTTACTATTATAGTTAAGGTTTAACTGTTGCGTATCAACACACCTGGTTCTTATTGAATTGGCAAAACATTTAAAATGTCAGTTTGGGAACAATACTTTAAGTCTGCTTCTCCTTTTAATTTTAAAAGGCGTTGTCCATGACTGCATTGACGAAAAACATTTAATAGATTGTCTTTCCAATGTTCGTAAAGAGCAATTGCGCCAATTACCTCATCGTTGCCAAACAAGTCTACAGGAGAGCTATCACTCTGCTGAAAAATTGACTGTGCGATCGCTCCTGCACAAGCAGTATCCTCTACAGAATAGTCCCCTTGCCATCCAGAACCCACTATCCAGACTGTTTCTGGGTTGGTTTCTAAGAGATAGTTTACCGCTGCTTGGCGATTTATTTGAGCAGCAGTAATAACACAAGGTGATTTTTCTACCCTTTGTAAAGCACGAGTACCATTGGTGGTGGTTAAAAATAATCGTTTATCTTTGACAACTTCTGGGATACAGGCAAGGGGAGAATTGCCCAAATCAAATCCTTCTACCTTTACTCCGCCTCTTTCTCCTGCCAAGAGACGCTTGTTTGGTTGCCATGAGTCTGATTGACTAACTAATTTTTCTATGTTACTAAATGCTAGGACTGCTTCTGCTCCTGCATCTAAGGCAGTCGCAATAGTAGTGGTAGCTCGTAGAACATCAATTACCACAGCACAATCTGGGAGTAGTTCTGTTGGAGTGTCTTCAGGAGTATGATAAACGAATAGTTTCACGCTGGAAAAAAATATATAAAATTAATGAATCAAAACTTCCGCAATTATACGTTATTTGTTATTCAGAAAATGTAGTATTCAATTATTGAAAGCCTGCACCGTATTTTTTCGAAGGACGATAGTGAGTAGAGGTTAAAGAGGAAATATTTAGCATTTTAAGATTTACCTATTAGATTATGAATTGAAATTTCTCAAATATTTAAATACTTATTTATCTATAATTAAAGCTATTATTTTTGTGTTTTATAGTGTTGGATTTGACGTTTTTTGTGTAATTAGCAAACAAGATTAATTTAGGAGCTAGATTATGAGCAAGAGAGAACATAGAATATTTCATAAATTTTATTGTGCTTCGATCGATTCGACAAAAGTCCATAATTTTATTCTATCTATGTTATTGGGATTATCTTTAGTTATTTCCCATGACTTAACTTTCAAACCTCAAGCTGGGTTGGCTCAAGAAGATACAGCTAGTTCAGTTTCTCTAGATAAAAATATTATTTATGTTAATCCCGAATCAGGGAACGATTCCCAATCAGGAGAGAAAAAGTATCCGTTTAAAACTATTACTCAAGCTTTAAAAAAAGCTACTTCAGGAGTAAAAATTCAGTTGGCATCAGGGACATATGATGAGACAACAGGAGAAATCTTTCCTTTGATTGTTAATAATAAAATTGTTCTCCAAGGAAATTCCAATAATCAGGGACACAACGTTATTATTAAAGGCGGTGGAGACTTTGTAAGTCCAACTGGTGCAGGACAAAATGTAGCGATCGCTGCTTTAAAAGATGCAGGAAGAATTACGGGCATTACTGTTACTAACGATCGCTCAAGAGGACATGGTTTGTGGATAGAATCTTCCAATCCTGAAATAGTCGGCAATACTTTTACTCGTAATGGAAATACAGGAGTTTCAGTTAATGGCAAAAGTTCTCCTTTGATTGAAGATAATTATTTTTATAATAATTCGGGTAATGGTTTGTTGGTTTATGGTGTTTCTCAACCTAATGTGGTCAAAAATACCTTTGAACAAACAGGTTTTGGTATTAGCCATCGAAGCCCCAATTGATGTCGTATAGGTCATCGTAACAAGGATCGTCA
>CAKZYI010000446.1 GCA_937884735.1 uncultured Pleurocapsa sp. | reverse complement strand
ACTACAGTCACGCCATGAGCAACAAATTCCTGCTTAGAAAAACCGACATGAGCATCCCTCAGCAATACTAGCTGTTGCTGTACCCGATCTTCTATAGAGCGATCATAGGGTGCTTTTTGCTTGCCCCAGGACGATGCACTGTACCAAGCATCATGATTGCCCATGATAACTGCTTTGGGGGTATCTACTGCTGCAATTTTGCGAACTACATCTACCGCCTCATTCCCAAAATCTCCGACAAATAGAGCTAAATCTACCCCAAGATGTCGTAATGCTTTTTCATCTTGCTCATCCCACTGATTATGAACGTCACCTACTACATCTATTGTGGTTTGTTCATTCTTTTGCATCAGATAGAAATTGCTTGCTATTTCTTAATTATTTACGAACTACTTGTCTTTGAATATCTACCAACAAACAAACTGCGATCGTTAGACTGCACCACTATTTTAATTAAAAATAACTAAAATAGTTTTCAAGATTAATTTTAGGTCGTATGACAAACTCCAATTATGCTGATATTTTAAATCTAGCTTGATTACATCTTCAAAATCCCGTACCTGAGAGCGACCATTTACCTGCCATTCTCCTGTCATACCTGGTTTAACATCCAGTCGTTGCCATTCGGGTATTTGGTAAGAATTAACCTCATCTTGGGTTGGTGGACGAGTGCCAACCAGACTCATATCTCCTTTAAGAACATTTAAAAACTGAGGAAACTCATCCAAGCTGGTACGGCGTAAAAAACTGCCTATTTTTGTGATGCGCGGGTCATTATCATTTTTGAAAAAAGCCCCACTAGCTTGATTTTGAACTTCTTTTTTTCTGGCTTCTGCATCAGCATACATAGAGCGAAATTTCCACATTTGAAATTTCTTTCCCATCCAGCCACAGCGTGTTTGACCAAAAAATATTGGACCAGGACTACTTAACTTAATTGCTGTTGCGATCGGAATAAAAATAATAGCTGTAATAATTAGACCTACAATAGAACCTAATATATCTATGGTACGCTTGAGGATAGAACGTACTGAGGGATGAGTTTCTGGAGATTCTTTATAAGACCATTTTTCTGAGGATTTAATATCGAATACATCTACTAACCCAGTCATCGATAGAGTTGCCATTACTGGAGGCTGCACTGATTCTAAAATTAGCTCAATGTTTTTTTCTTGAGCATATTTTAAACTGGCTACTAATGCCCCAATTCCACTACTGTCAATAAATCTTGTCTTAGAGAAATTAAGAATAATTTTTTGCTGAGAAATGTCTGGCTGCAATAAATGGGTGACAGTTTGTTTAAAAGATACGGCTTCTAAAACTGTCAATCTTTCTGGCAATTCAATTACGGGGTTGTCTTCTTGGGAAGATATAGAAAACCGAATTGTCGGAGTCTCGTCAATCATTAATCCTCAATGTTTGATTATTATTAAAGTTTAATTATTTTTAGAAATTTTGTTTTCTTCGATCCAAACGGCATTATTACTTCAAAGCTTACTACGTAAGTAGTTCTCTAATAACACCTCATATTTAAAATATCTTAAAATTGAGGAAAAATGTTCAAATCCACAAATACTTGTTCATAATTAATTTATTTAATTTTACACTTTGATTGAAAAACAAGGAAAATAAACAAGATAATTTTTTTTAAATTATTGTCAAAGCATGACCAAAATAATAAGGGAAAAGATTAAAGTTATCTTTTCCCCATTGCCTAATTCACTATACAAAAGTCGATTTATTAAAGACGATTGTCTCTTCTGCCAATAGGCTGTCTTCCTTCTTGACTTCTTTCTTTATCCCTAGAGGCACTACGACGCAATGCCTGTAACCTTTCTTCGTATTTCTTTCTCTTACGACGACTAGGAGTCATTTCAATCAGGGTTTTTAAAGCACTACCCAAACTTTTATAAGCATTGGGCAAAGAATAACCAAAACGAGTTGCTAAGGCGATCGCTTTTTCATCTGCTTCAATGGATTCGACAATAGTTTTTTCACTACTATTCTTTTGCCAGAGACGATAGCCAGAAATACCACAAAGAGATAATGCCAGCAGCAATAGTAAACCGTCTTGTACCCACAATTCGCCGACAGCACCACCCAAACCAATTGCCAAGGCTGCCATTTCCCATCCTTCTTTGGGGATAGTATCGTTTTGGACTCTTGCAACCTCATGCCAAAATAACAAATTGCGCTGATCTATCGCCAGATTATCCCATTTGGCTAAATCAATTTGGATTTCAATTTCGTCTTTGCCAATTTCTTCACTACGAATTAAGGGCGGATTTACTTCTGTCGAACCTTCAACAATTACCCAGCTTTGTAATTCTGGGGGTAATAAGGTTTTTAGACGGCGCAATTCATTGATTTCTGCCCTAGCGGAAGAGGTTGCATAACTCATACGTTTATTAGATTAATACTTTGATTATTTCGTAATTTCTAAGTGTACCCACTTTTATATGATATCTAAATTCATTTGTTGGTTAAAATGCTTGGGTTATGACAAATTCCCAGATAAACTTAAGACTTAACAAATGTTTTAGATTTGGAATTAATATACTATGTTTGGGCAGACCAAAAAATATTTTAGTCTCACGTTTTTCATGTGGTTTGGTCTTATATTAAGCGTTTTATTTTCATTTATAGGTCATGAAATTGCGATCGCCAATTCTACAAATATTATCGCTCAAGAAGCGATAGACAGCACAACACAAGTTACCTTGCTTCAAGCAATAGCATTGGGTTTTGTTCAGGGTGCAACAGAGTTTATTCCTATTAGCAGTACGGCACATTTAAAAGCCATACCCGTATTTTTTGGCTGGGGTGATCCTGGGGTTTCTTTTTCGGCAGTGATTCAACTCGGTAGTATTGCGGCGGTTTTATCTTATTTTTGGTCAGATCTAGCAAACATTGTCAGAGGAATGATTAAAGCTATTCGTACTTCTGATTATGATTCCCAGGAATTTTGGATGGCAGTAGGTATTGGAGTAGGTTCAATTCCGATTATCTTTTTTGGTTTGTTGTTAACAATTTTTGAACCTGCTTTTTATGAAAATACTCTAAGAAGCATGAGTTCTATTGCCGTTATATCGATTATTATGGCTATTTTACTTGCTTTGGCAGAGTCAATGGGCAATCAAAAGCGTACCTTTAAAGATCTTACAGTAAAAGATGGTATTTTAATTGGTTTGGCTCAAGCTATGGCTATCGTACCAGGTACATCTCGTTCTGGTTCGACTATGACTGCTGGTTTATTTAGTAATTTGGATCGAGAAACTGCTGCGAGATATTCTTTTCTATTAGGTATTCCTGCTATTACCGCAGCGGGTTTAGTTGGTTTGAAAGATTTAATTAGTCCTATTGAAGGAGAAGCGATCGCTTTTGTTCCTTTGATTGGAGGTCTAATTTCTTCAGCAGTATTTTCCTATATTGCGATCGCTTGGCTGTTAGAATTTTTGAAAAGAAGAAGTACCTGGGTGTTTGTTTGGTATAGATTAGCCTTTGGAGTAGTTATTTTAGTTGCGGTAGCTTTAGGATGGGTAAAATAAGGAAAGAGGAGTAAGGAGTAAGGAACGAGGAACAAGGAGCTTGTCAAGCTAGCTAGTACAAAACAAATGATAAATGTTAAGCCTGCCAAAATTAGCCGTGTATTACCAGATTCTATTGCCGAAGAGATTGGGTTTGAAGCAGGTGATGCGATTGTTTCGATCAATCAAACCAAACCACGGGATTTAATCGACTATCGCTTTATGTGTAGCGATGAATATTTAGAGTTGGAAGTAATAGATGCTGCGGGGGATATTCACGTCATTGAAATCGAAAAGGATTACGATGATGACTTGGGTTTAGAATTTGAAACGGCTTTGTTTGACGGCTTAATGCAGTGCAACAATCACTGTCCTTTTTGCTTTATCGATCAACAGCCCCCAGGGAAACGTAAAAGTCTTTATTTTAAAGATGATGATTATCGTTTAAGTTTTTTATACGGTAGTTACCTTACCTTAACCAATTTAACCGAAGCAGAATGGCGCAGAATTGAGCAGATGCGTCTTTCCCCTTTATTTGTTTCTGTACACGCTACTGAACCCGAAGTTAGAACTAGGTTGCTGAAAAATAATCGCGCTGGGCTGATTATGTCTCAGTTTGAATGGTTTCAAGAACGACGTTTGCAAATACACGCCCAAGTAGTAGTCTGCCCTGGTATAAATGACGGAGAGCACTTAGAAAGAACTTTATCTGATTTAGCATCTTTCCATCAGGGAGATATTCCCGCAGTTGCTTCGGCAGCAGTTGTTCCAGTAGGTTTAACCCGCTTTCGTCCATCAGAAGATGAACTAATTCCTGTTAGTCAGAATAAAGCGATCGAAGTAATCGAGCAGGTACAAGAATTACAGACAAAATATAGACAGCAGTTTGGAAGTAACTTTGTTTGGCTAGCAGATGAATGGTTTCTTATTGCGCGCCAAGATGTTCCCCCAGAATCTCATTATGAAGACTATCCCCAAATTGGTAATGGTGTCGGTTCGATTCGTTTATTTTTAAAACAGTTTCAAAACACCGCCAAGGAAATGTTACCCGAAAAAATAAATAGGTCACGTCGTTTTACTTGGGTGGTAGGGAATGCTGTCGAACAGGCTTTTCAGCAACTAGTAGAGCAGTTAAATATGGTTGAAGGGCTAGAAATTAACTTAGTTGCATTAAATAGTAAGTATTGGGGACAAGAAATTACCGTCACTGGTTTATTAACAGGTCAAGATTTACTTCAAGGCTTACCAGGAAAAGATTTGGGCGATGGAATTTTATTGCCATCTTTGATGCTCAAGCACGATGATACTAAGTTTCTGGATGATTTAACCGTTGAAGATGTTAGCAGTGAGCTAAATGTATCTATTTTTCCTGTTAGTGGCGTAGAAGAATTAATCAATCAATGTATTGAAAATTCCCATAGCGATCGCCTTTTATCTGTTTAAAGCGATCGCTTTTTAGACTAAGCTACTAATTGTTAGACTTCTGGAGCTGGTTCGACGTAAAAAGCAATACCATCTCCGCCCCCTTCTGGTTCATAGTCAGAAGATGCAATAAAAGCATCTCTTTCTTCTGCACTAGGAGTATAGAAGTGAGCATCTAGTTCGGAATTGTAGAAACGATATAGAGGTACTGTACCTTCTACCTGAGTATCATAACCATAGTAGGGTGTTCCCTCTGCTACGTAGTTATCTAAGTTTTCTTCGACAAAAGCACGTTCATTCTCATCGGCAGTATAAAGATGAATTCCTGTACTGGTGTTGAAGAAACGGTATACAGGGCTAGTACCGGTTAAAGGGTCTACATTAGGCGCGCCAATAAAAGAGATTCCTTCTAGCTCATATTGGGGTAGGGTTTCTAAAATCGTATCTCGTTCTATTTCGGTAGTAGTGTAAAACTGAGTCTGGGTATCTGTCCTCAAGAAGCGATAAACATCCACTCCAGTGATGTCTTCATTACCATCATCGATTGACTCAATACTGCCAGTTAAACCTTGAACGTTTACTACATCAAATCCAGGGGAACCACCCAAACTGTCTAACCCGACAATTTTAACTGCCTCAACTGGTTCAGTAAAGCCAATATCTGCCAGATCGAACGAAGTTACACTATCATCTGAAGCAATACCAATCGAAACAAAATTTTCGGAATCGGAACTAACAAATATCTCTGCTGTTTCCCCATTTCCTCCAATCTCTTGAATAAAAAGATCGTCTCCTTCTCCATCAATAATCACTTCATCAGTGAAGCCTACTGTTACGAATGAATCTGTAGGTAAGGATAAAAAGTCAACATTTTCACCAGGATCGTCTCCGAGAACAACGTCAGTGTTTACTAAAACAGGAAAGCCTATACCCCCAGGGAATTCTCCACCATAGGGTTCATCAAATGTACCTTCACCACTGTTGAAATAGTCTAGAACTATATCGGCATAACCATATTCTGGTTCGGGTAGAGTTGGTTGGATGGTGTCTGTATTTACGCTACCGTCGCCATATTGAATAATTTCGATATTGTTTAGAGTATCCGTAAACTCGCCGCTGTCACTATTTCCTGTAACGGTAATTGAACCGTCTGCTAAAGTTGTCGTTAATTCAGCTTGGTTGGCTGTATAGGAAACCGTATCGCTACCTTCTCCGCCGTCGATACCGTTATTGCCAATGCCACCAATGATGAGATCGTCTCCTGCACCTGCATCGATGATGTCATTTCCACCCCCAGGATTAATGGTGTCATTTCCACCTAACCCTTCGATGAATTGATCTGTTTCGTCACCAACAATTTCGTCTGCTTCTTCTGTACCAGGGGCATTTAAAAGAACTCCACTACCACCATCTCCAGTGTCTACTCCACTGCTGGCAAAGTTGGAGATAAACATACCAGAATCATAAATGGTATCTCCCGTATCTGCGATCGCAAATCGGATGGTATTTTCTCCTTGCTGTACGGGAGCGACAATACTCAAAACCGAGCTTACTCCGTCGTATTCGATGGGAATTGTACTATCAATATTGTCCTGATAATTTCCTAATTCTAGGTTTTCACTGATGATACTCAGGGGTTGATTGGGATCGTTATTGAACAATCCTACATTCTCACCATTAACGAATACTGCACCAACATCAACAAACGAACTGTCGGAAAATTCTGGAAATTCATCCGAACCAAAAACCAGATTAAAAGATACCGACTCTATATTAGGGTCGGTAACGGTAAAATTAAATCCTAAAGAGTTGATATCTTGAACTTCGCCACTATCTTCAAATGCACTGTCGGCAACTGCTAGTAGTGCAGGATCGGGCGTTACACCGTTTTGTGATAGTCCAAAATTGCTAGAGGTGTTTTCTGTAGGAGGATTGCCATCTCCAGAAGTCAAAAGAATACCTGAGCCTATTCCTAGTTCGGAAATGCTTCCGTCGTAAAAAGAGGTTTGACCATCTGCGCCAACAAAATTAATACTTTCAAAGTCAATTTCAATTCCAGAATCATCAACAATAATGGCATTTACTAAGTCTGAAGAATTGGAGGTAGAGTTATACTGTTCAAACATCAATTTTTATTTGTGTAAAACTATATGTGTGCTACGTAAATCACGATGATTTTATGCACAAAAATGTTACACGTAAAAAGCAAATGTAAACTTTTAAGCTTGTTTTTAAGCAATTTATAAGATTTGAATTCACTATTTTTGCTCTACTTTTAGATAGGTAGAGTTATTTAGAGTGTTGACGTAATTTTGCAGCAGTTTCCGAGCTTCTTTGAGAGTAATTGTTTTGTTTTGTAAGGCTTTTTCTGTATGATCACGCATTGTTTCTATTAGACTTTTGCTGTCATACTCTACACAATTCAACACATCCTCGATTCTGTCTCCTTCCACGACAGACTTTACCTGATAACTATTATTATCCAGTTGAATATGTGCCACATTGGTATTACCAAAGAGGTTGTGTAAGTTACCCATAATTTCTTGATATGCACCAACAAGAAACATTCCCAAGTAATAAGGCTCAGAGGAATTGTAGGTGTGTAATTCCAAGAGATTTTTGGCTTTTTTGGGATTAATAAAATGGTCTATCTTACCATCGCTATCACAGGTAATATCGGCTAAAGTACCTTTGATCCTTGGTTTTTCGCTAAGACGATGAATTGGCATAATGGGAAACAGTTGATCGATCGCCCAAGCATCGGGAACAGATTTAAAAATTGACAGGTTGATATAATATGTTGCTGCTATTGTTTCGGCAAAGTCTTCTAAATCATCAGGAATGCGATCGCAGAGCTTGATTATGGCAAAAATTTTAGAACAACAAGCCCAATATAGTTCTTCTGTCTTAGCTCTTTGGGCTAGGGTTAAATATCCAAAATTAAACAGACTCAGAGCTTCTTGTTTAAACTGAATTGCATCGTGATAGCTTTCTTGAAAATTGGTGCGATCGATCGCCTGAGAAGTTTGTCTTTAGTTCTGGATTTCCAAGGGTGCATCTTTTTGTTGTGGTGATAATTCGGGATGAGATCTATTACTAGTACTCAACACGTTAAAAATTAACACAGACTGATGGGCTGCGATCGCTCTACCACTTTCGCTAACCAAAGTCGGTTCGCTGACATCAGCCTGCTGACAAGCGTCTTTTACCTGTGCCACGATATCATTGGCATAGTTTTGCATATTGTAGTTTTTAGAAGCAGGAAAATAGGTTTTAGAACCGTCATAATCTACTGCTAAACCGCCACCAACGTTAAGGTATTGCATATTTGCCCCTAGTTTGGCTAGCTGAACATAGATTTGGCTAGCTTCGCGAATGGCATTTTTGATCGTTTTGATAGCAGATATCTGCGAACCAATATGAAAATGTAATAATTGCAGGCAGTCTAATTTGTGATTAATTTCTAGCTGTTGTACTATGCGTAAAATTTCAGCTATGGTTAAACCAAATTTAGCGCGATCGCCTGTAGAGTATTTCCATCTGCCAACTCCTTTGGTATCTAGCTTTGCTCGTACTCCCAGCACGGGTTTAATATCTAATTCTTGACTTATGCTCAAGACTAAATCTAGTTCTTGGGATTGCTCAATAACAATAATTGGTTTTTGACCTAGTTTTGTTGCTAGTAAAGCAGTTTCAATATACTCTCGATCTTTGTAACCGTTGCAGATTAATAGTGGTTGTTGCCCTGGTGTATGTTCCAAGCTGGCTAAAGCAATAATCAACTCTGGTTTTGAGCCTGCTTCCAAGCCAAATCGAGTGGCTTTTCCATGATGTACTATTGCCTCGATTAAATGACGGTTTTGATTGCATTTGATGGGAAAAACCCCTAGATAACTCGCGGAATAACCATAGCGAGAAATCGCCCATTCCATACATTTGTTTAGTCTTGCCATCCTGTCAGCCAAAATGTCAGGAAAACGAATTAACAGGGGTAGGTTTAGATTACGCCCTTTCAAAGACTCAACTAACTCAGCTAGATCTAATTTGTGTCCTTCTTTTCCAGGAATTGAAACAGTCACATTCCCGCGATGGTTAATTCCAAAATAAGGCTCTCCCCAGCCTTCAATGTTATATAATTTGGCACTATCTGCAATCGTCCAAGGCGGTTTATTTGCTCCTGCAAGAGAAGATTGACCATTTATCATTTATCGGTAATCAATAATTATTTATCAAATCTTCAACTACTTGATTCAAGCCGACGGAGTTTGATGCTTTACACAAAATGCGATCGCCTGATTTTACTACTTGTTTCAATTTGCGAGTCAAGCTGGTGCGATCGCTAAAGCATTCTGTGGTAATATTTGCTGCACCATTAGCAATTTCTTGGGTAGCTTGTTCGTCGGCTAATACTAATAATAAATCTAAAGCTAGTTCTTGGGCTTTTTCTCCCACTTGGCGATGTAATTGGGGAGAATATTCGCCTAATTCTTTCATTGTCCCTAATACTGCAATGTGCCGTTTGCCTGGTGTTTCTTTGAGCATTTGCACCGCAGCTAACATTGACTC
>CAKZYI010000445.1 GCA_937884735.1 uncultured Pleurocapsa sp. | reverse complement strand
ACAACTTTGTAAACTGTTGTGTCTTCTTTGTCATCTTGATACATAATTAACCTCTTGATATTTAACTAATACGTGAACGTAGAAAAGATTCAGAAGGCAGAAGGCAGAGGCTCAAGCAGGACTCGACTCAACCTTGTTTACATCTTGCACCACTGGTAAAAAGAGCCAGTGCAGGTTAAAAGCGCCGAACCGCCAGGTGTCAAATACCACTACCAATTATCTCTTCCTCTCTCCCTCACTCCTTCACTCTCTCCCTCTTTATTGTTCTACTGGCTCTAAATGTCCTTTGCCGTTCAAAGTCGCTAGGTCAACATCTGCAATACATCTGACTTTTTCATAGTTTAGTGTCAAATTACCAACTAAGTGAACTTTCCCCGTTTGATTATCGAAGTCAGCTTCATTTAATACAGATGCTTCCGGGTCGAGCCTTACACCTAAATCGGTACCTCCTTTTGTGTTTGTAAATTTAATATGTACATATCCTCTGTCAATGCTTTCTTTAAGTGCTGTAGCTGTTTTTTCAGGTCGCAAACTTGCTTCAATTGGATGTTCCCCTTCTGACAATCTTTGTACTAATTCGTTCATGCTAATCTCTCCTAATTAAGAATTATTTTGCTCCAGAACTTTCAGTTGCTTGTACTTGTACTGCTTCGTACACAGGAATCTCGAATTCAAGAGTCTTGTGACAAAACTCTTTCCACTCAGGTGTTACATTATCAAAGATAATGTTTTCGTCCTTGTAGATTCCATCTGTAACTATATAGTTCTCTTGTAAATATAAAAAATCATCGTCCATTAACGCTCTTTTAACTTCGACTTCCTTACCATCAATCTCTTGTTTTTCTTTTCTGGTATTTTCTGAATTTTCAGTCCATTGCTCAAATTGACGCAAATTTTTGATTAAGTATGCTTTGCAGTACTTTCCCATTATTGCCATTTCGTCACCTCTATAAGTTATAGAAAACAATCTTCGTTTTTGAGTTAGAAAAAAACTAAAAAACTAGGAAGCTATTTTTTAATATAATTCATAATCTCTATTGTTCAAATTTTAGTTTTGTTAAATTATTAAATTCTAAAAAAGTGAAGACCAATACTATTAATATCATTATAATATCTGTAAGAAATAGTCCATAATATATACCTCTTAGTTCATAAATTTTTGAAAAGAATAGCATCATCGGTATTTTTAAAACTATAGTTCTCAACAAAATACATACTAATATAATTTTATCTTTACCTATAGAACGAAAAAATGTAAAACTAAAGATTCCGAAAGCAAATATAGGTGTAATTAGACTGAGAATTCTAAAATTTAATATATCATTATCTGTAAAATTAATATCTGACAAAATTATACCCAAAAATATCCTCGGAGATAGTTGTAAAGGTAGCCAAATTAAGAATAATAAAAGAAATCCACAAGTTATAAAAATTAAGTAGGCTTTTTTTATTCTCTTCTGTTTTTTTGCACCATAATTTATACCGATAATTGGTCCCAATGCTTGTGCAAGACCACTAACGGGAATAAACGCCAGTGAATTTACTGTTCCTGTCGCTGCGAAAAAAGCAATATCATTTTTTGTTCCGTAATCAGAAATCAAATTAAAGATTACAAAATTTTGAATCAATATTATCACTGGAAACAATAGTGGTGATATTCCCGCTGACAGTATTGAGGGTAATATATCTATTGCAAGTGTTATTTTTTTCAGATTAACTGAGATAGCACTTTTACCAAGAATAAAATAACCAAAATTGATAATGCTATAGACAACCATTGCAATAATTGTAGCAAGAGCAAGTCCTGGAGTCCCCCAATTATATACGGAAATAAATATATAATTTAAAAAAACATTAACAGTTACAAAAACACACATAGATATTGTGGTTGTTTTAATTTGTCCTTCTGCAATTATGATTTGACTACAAGCTTCTCCTGCAATAAAGATAATAGTACCTAGTATATAAGTCTTAAAATATTTCGTACCTTCTAAAGCAACTTCACCTCTTCCTCCCATGAATGTAATTAATTCTTGACTAAATCCGTAGCCAATAATTGTAATAAAAAATGAAATTACAATACTCATTATTATGAGGTTGCCAAATATTTTGGATTGAGTTTTAATATCTCCCGCTCCAATAGCTCGACTAAGAACAGAAGCGGAACCTATCCCAATCAAACCTGCAAATCCTTCTACTATACTTGTAAATGTTCCTGCTAGGGATATTCCAGCCAAAGCACTTTCATTAATAAATCTTCCTGCAAATAAAACATCGATAAAAGAATTTAAACTACTCACCAATATCCCTATAATACTAGGAATTGATAACTTGAACATTAGTTTAATTAGATTACCTTGAAGAATTTCATCTGTAATCTGAGATTGTTTTTGTGAAGTCATTTGTTTACTCAACTTTAACCAAAACCAAACGGCTAAGGCGATACTGTTTGACTGCTTTTAACTCCATTTCTTTATGTATTATTTTCATATTAGGAGATTAACTAAACAGAAAACTAACTTTATTAGGGGAGCAACGCGATTTTGTGAACTATGGTTTAAATTCTCAATTGCATAGCTAAATTCTCAACAAATTTAGATATTTTAGTTGTGATCGCACTTTGAAATAGCCTCTGCATCGTTCCAAATTTTAGTGACCGACTTTTTCGCGTTGCTCCCATTTGCATACGCTCTAAAACTTGAACAATTGAATCAGTAATTTCCTGAAAGTTTTTTCTTTCAAGTGATGAGATATTCATCAGAGCTAAGTTTTCTTCAATATGTTCTATAGTTTTCATTCCTACAAGCGCAGTGGCAAGAGCGGGAGCGCTTCGGGTGTATTGAAGTCCGCGCTGGCAATCAGTCCAAAGGTTGTCATCAAAAGCACAACTGATATTTTCGGGAATCTGTCCCGCGATTTGCGCTTGACAAATCGATTTGCTTGCTACTGGAATAATGCCTAAACGATAAGCGGCTTCTAAGACGGGGATTGATTGTCCTTCAATTTTCTGAGTTGGTGAAAGGAGCGCTTCGAGCATTGTCATGTTCAAAGGAAGTTGTATGAATCGAAATCGGTCTTCCTTGTTTCCAGCAACTTCTCGAGCAATAGACTTGATCCTTGCTAAATCTAAGTGTTCGCGAGAAGTAACAGGTACACGAAAGCCCTCCCAAGTTGCTAGACCGTAAGCAGCAACTTGCCCAGATAAAACTGCTTTTTCCATTATCTCAAAAGCTGCTCTTAATTTATCGTAGAAGATATCGGGGGTAATTTTTAATAGCTGCCTTTCAGGATTGTGAATGTAGTATATGTCGATAGTCTGGAGTCCGAGATTTTTAAGGCTACGGTCGATCTGATCTTGAAGATATTCTGGGTGTATACAGTAGCGAGTTCCAACGAGATCCTTCATATTGATGCTGAATTTGCTCGGCTCAACATAATTTTGATAAAACCAGTTAGCTCGATTTTTTTCTGGATGTGGTAAGATACCGCCTTTTGTGCAGATAATTAGTTCATCTCTTGATACCTCTTTCAATTCAAGAAGAGAGCGGATACCTTCTCCTACACTACGCTCTGACTGCTGGCAGCCATAGCTTATTGAGGAGTCAATTAAGTTGACCCCACGCCGAACTGATTCTACGATAGCTTTCGTTAATAGACCTTTATTATGCTCATCTGGTTCACCAATGAGCGTACCAATGCCAATTGAACTGGCAATAAGTTCGCCAGCTTCATGAAAGAAAGTTGGATCGCAGTGATTTTTGTGCCGTTCTCTATAACGCTCCGTTCCTTCTTTTGTAGCTCTTCCTAGAATCGTCACTTTTGTATCTTCCTGTATTCAAATCTGCATTTTAAGTTTTTGCGCGGTTGTTGGTAAATATAAGTGTTCAATAATACTACAACCTCTCTTGAAAAGTGGGTTGATTTTGTTTCAACTTATTTATTAGTGTATTTGCTGAGGGGGATTTAAAAAACCACTTTGAATCAAGTAAGAAAAATAAGTATTGAGTAATTTTGCATCCACTGGTGGACAAACAATGGAAGTATCTGCAAGTCCATCGGTTGTATTCTGACAATCAAAGTTTGATTCTGTTGATTTAGAAATTGGTTCTGAGGACTCTTGTTGGAAAGAATCTTTAGTTTCCTTACCAGCAAAAAAGGGTATCAGTGGATACAAGGGATTGTCTAGAGAAATTTCAGAAGCACTAATAAGTTCTGTTTGCCACCGCTCTTTAGACATGGGTTGGAGCGAGTAGCCAAACTCGCGTATCCAGTCAAAAAGCTTAAAAGAGCTAATAGGTTGATGATTTGACAAATAAAAGATTTTATTAAGGGATTGTTTACGCTTTGATAAATGAACTAGAGCTTTACTCACATAGTCTACAGGAGTCATGTCTACAGTAGTGTCTACATTTGGTACACACCTCAATTCTATAAAGCCTTTAAGCATCCAATATAGGCGATCGCTCTGGTTACAGATACCTGTTTGGCTATGCCCAGATACACGTCCTAACCTGTAAATAGAACCAGGAATTCCTCGATTATGTGCAATGGTAATTAACTTTTCGGCAACCCATTTAGTTTGAGCATAGCCACCAGAGGGCACTTGTTGATGATTAAAGTTATACAGTTCTTGTACTTCTCTAACTCTAGCATGATCTTGGGAGGATAAAACGCTCCCAGTTGAAATGTAATGTACTGGTTTAACTTTGATTTGACTAGCTAATCTCAAGATTTCTTGAGTTCCCAGAACATTAGTAGCTTTCAGAGCAGAATAGGGATAAACAAGATTAATTGATGCACCATTATGATAAATGATATCAACTTTCTGAGCCATCATTTGAAATTGTTGCGCGGAAAGACCTAACAACGGCTCAGACAAATCTCCAATTACTGGAATGATACGATTGCTTAATGATTCATCCCAAAGCAAATAAGCTTCAAGATGCCTTTGGAGCTTATTCATTCCCGCTCCAACATCAGCAGCACGTATCAAGCAATGAACAGTAGCATCGGTTTGTTGTAAAAGTTCAGACAGTAAGAATGCTCCTACAAATCCTGTTGCTCCAGTCAAAAAGATATGAGATGGGTCATTTGTATACTCAAAAGATGTTTTAGGACGGATTGTAGAGTCTAGTACGGCTTCAGCATTTAAAACCTCAACTGTGATTTTGCTAGTTGTAATAGAATTTTCCGTTTGAGGAACTGATAGGACTGTACCTGAACCTGATAAATGTCGTTCGGCTGATAGAGACTGACAATGAGCGATAATTTCTCGCAGCCTTTCCATAAATTTTTCAGCTACAGACTCAATGGTGGCTCGGTGATGAATTGCCTTGCTATATGTCCAATTTATTTTTAATTGACCTCCCGTGACAATCCCACCAATATCCAGTAAATAGCTTCGGTTAGACAGCAAGCTACGTTGTGTTCCTGTAGATTCTTGACCAGGTAAAAATAAAGACGAATCCCCAAATAACTGGTCAGACTGACCTAAATAATTAAATCTAATTTCTGCTTTTGACCCGCAGTCTTGCAAAGATGCAGCTTGTTCGCCACCGAGATAGCGCAGCAAACCATACCCTATTCCCCGATTTGGAATATCCCGAAGCTGAGTTTTGACAGTTTTTAACTCAGCTTCTATTCCCTTCGTATCTCTAATATCTAGAAATACAGGAAAAATAGTGCTAAACCAGCCCAAAGTTCGCGATAAGTCTATATCGTCAAAGATTTCTTCTCTTCCGTGACCCTCTAGATTGATCTGTAGTGAACGCGAACCAACCCACTGTTCGACAGCTTGTACTAATGCTGTAAGTAATACATCGTTAATTTGAGTTTTATAAGTTGCTGACACTTCTTGTAATAAAGCTTGAGTTTCTTGTTGACTCAAAGCCATCGATACAGTTTCAACCAAAGCCACAGTGTTATCGCCATTAGGAAAGTCCACAGGTAATCGAACACTTTGCTGAGGAATCTTGGTTAACCAGTAATTTAGTTCTTGTGGTATTAATTGAGATTGGACATATTCTTGCAATCGTTCTGACCAATGTTT
>CAKZYI010000444.1 GCA_937884735.1 uncultured Pleurocapsa sp. | reverse complement strand
TTGTTCGAATGTGTGTTGTGAAATTGCGTACTAGTTTTGTCCTAGCGGTCACCGTGGTTGGGTCGTCCGAATTTCTTAATGCAGTTCATCGACGAGCTTGGCGTGCTGTAGTCGGTGTCAGATGTAATCGTAAATTGAAAGACGGTCGTCGGCTCAAAGATCTATACCGCCATGCACAACGTGGTCTGTTGGTTCAACTTCAAAATGTAGATTATCCCCTCACTCTTTCTTGGTTTTGGCTCAAAAGAGCTGACGGGAAACGAGAACTTCGTTTTGTTGCTAGCACCTATCCCTATTCAGGGGTTTATCTTGTCCGCTTAGGCAAAAAACGTTGGGCGATTGAAAGCTTTTTCAAAACTATTAAACATCAGTTTGGCTTACATTGCTTTGGTCAAAATACCAAATTAGGTGTCTATCGTTGGTTGATTCTTTCCCTGATTGCCTATCTTTTAGCTCATTGGATGATTCAGTCGTCTCAGCCTACTTTTCTCTCTTGGAAAACAATCTGTCCCTTGGCTTTGAAGACTCTTTTTCCCTCTATTGCTTGGTTGCGCTTGCTTAAATATCTTCGAGCGCAAACAGATATTGCTGCTGTTTATGGCTTTGAAATTGTTCTTAACCCATTACCTGATTGGACTTATAAAGACTGGTGCAAGATCTGAGAGAAAGAACAATTACAGAAGCTTCGCACTAATCTAGTTTGCCAATTACGGCAAAGATTGAGCTACGAGTTCCCAGAAGCAGTACGACACTCGATAAAAATTTCCAAGGTAAAAGGCTATAGTCCGTTTATCTACTGGCTAGCCACAGGTCGTAAAAATACTCGTTACGACAACAAATATAAGCAATCCGTTGCCCATGAACTTGGGATAAACATTACCGACTTTACCCGTTCCCATGCCTTTATTATTTTGGGTATAGAAGAACGAATCACTCAACACGAGGAAATGATATCTGCTGCTATAGCCATACCCGAATTCGATGCTTATCATCGCGTATTTGATAAGTTCAAGTTTGGCGCGTGTGTCAGAGCATTGCTGCTATTCAACCTTTACCCGTTTGAGAAATATCTAGTTAATGGCAAGCCTTGGATTGAGTACGAACGGAGTAAAGATAAACTACAAAAACGCGATCGCTCTTTACGAAAATTTCAAGCAACGTCTAGTTTATCTTTCAAGTACAAACAGTCTGAAGATAAGGTTAAACGCATATATTATGTAAATGGCATAATTCGCTCTCATCATTACATGTGTGCTAAATGCACCATAACCAGAAAAAAAATCTAATACACGCCGATGTTACTCAGCAATTAAGCGACCGCTATCAGGAATTGAGAAAGACAGTCAAAGGTAAAGATGCCACCATGAGAATTCTCTTTAAAGTGACTAGAATGTTATTTTATGAACTAGTCAACAAACTTAGAGAAATTTCTCCTTAGAGAGAACGAACAAAAAGACATCAAAACATTTGAAGTAGATGGTACTCGTCCTATTGCCCAAAGCCCCGACTTTTTAACCAAAAATTCGCAGAATACACAGGAAAATCGACCTATCAGTACTGATAGTTTAGATGCAGATCGGGTAATCGAAATTGATGGCAAACGCCCTGTAGATAATGCAGATGTTGAAGTAGTAGATAGTTTTGAAGCAGACGGCACTCGTCCAGTCATGGCTAACAAGTATGAGGTAGTAAATACTCCAGATATTGATGGAGATCGCCCCATTACCTCCAAATGAATTTGATTTACAGATAAATACAGCCATAATCTATCTTAAGAAAGAAGATATTAAGGTTCAAAATAGAGCATTATAAAGTGCTATCAGTTTTTAAGAGGATAAGTCTGTGAATAACTCTTTAATATCTCTGTTTTCTATTTTAAATAATAAATCTCTATGATTCCTTCCTGGTTAGTAATTGGATTTGTCACTCTTGCTGTTCCTTTTGCTTTTATTCGCTTAATTTCTAGCAGAGATTTTCGCTGGTTCAAACATTTACGTCGTCCTGACTGGTTAACTTTTGAATGGGCAATACCGATTATTTGGACTACTGTATTTATCTGTGGTGCATGGTCAGCATATAATGTTTGGGAAGCTAATCCAGGCAAGAGTTCTACCTGGTTTTTGATGGGTTTTTATTTATTGGTAGAGACAGCAATTTCTCTGTACACCCTGGTTATGTCTAAAACCCGTAGCCTAAAAGTAGGGACAGTTATTGGCGGTACAGGGTTTTTCTTGGGAGCAATTTTAGCGGTGATGGTTTTACCCATTTCTACTACTGCATTTTGGTTATTAGTTCCTTATTTACTTTGGAGTCCTGTGGGAACTTTTGTGACATGGCAAATGATGCAGCTTAATCCAATGGATGCTTAAGTGGGTCATTCGCATCTTGACTGAATATTCTAAATCTTTATACTTCTTCAAAAATATGATGCTGATACTTACTGTAACTCCTCGATACGTCACTCGTGTCAAGTATTTACTGCGGATAGCTACTCGCAAGTTTAATCTTAAAGCACTATGGCACGTAGACAACGGTAACTGGAAATGGGTCAAAGAAAAGCAGACTCCCATAGCTAGCTTAAATCGCAGTTTATGGCGTTTATCTGTACCCACCTTTAGTTTTCATTTTATGCTGGTACTATCAGCTATTATTTCCACTTTGGGGCTACTGGCAAATAGTGTTTTAATTATTATTGGTTCAATGATCTTTGCTCCACTGATGGGTCCTATTTTAGGTATGGCTTATTCTGTGGCAATGGGTAATCGCAAGCTATTACGTCGTTCTAGCTTCACTTTGTTCAAGGGAGTGGTTTTAACTGTTGTGGCTTCATGGTTTACTGCATCAATTATTGGGTTGGAAACAGTAGATTCAGAGATTCTTTCTCGTACTAATCCAACGCTAATTGACTTTGGAATTGCAATGGCAGCAGGATTGGCTGGGGCTTTTACCCAAACTCGCCGCAGCATCGCTGATGCTATTCCTGGAGTTGCGATCGCAGTTGCGTTAGTTCCTCCTCTAAGTGTAATTGGTATTGGTTTGGGTTTGAGAGAAGGTGATATCGCCCTCGGCGCATTTTTATTGTTTTTAACTAACTTGATCTGTATCATTTTCTTTGGTAGCCTAGTATTTTTATTTCAATCCTATGGCAACCTAGAACGGGCAAAAAAAGGTCTAGCAATGTCGACTATGGTAATGTTTGCTCTTGGTATTCCATTAACTTTGTCAATGCGAGAGTTAATGATTGAAAAAAATGTCACTTCTCAGGTTTCAGACTTAATTATCGCTCCACAAAGTCCTCTTGTTGATACCGATATAAATTTAATTACTGTTATTCCTCGTAAGAAGCATGTAAAGGTAGATATAGAAGTAGCTGCACCTCTAAATTCTATTTCCCAGGCAGACATAGATCGCCTACGACTATTGCTGGTAAAACACATTGATCGAAGCATTGACCTGCGAGTTGAGGTCGTTCCTATGCGGGTTCTAGAATCTCCTCAAGATAGATAAAATTTAAGAATATTTTATTGTTAGGCGTTGGTGAATATATAATGCCAGATAGTATTAGATAGTTTAATAGTTTAATTTTCTCATCAAGCAGTGTAGTATCTACAATACAAATCTACTCAAAACAAGAAAAATGGTTTTAAAAGCACGCTAAATTTTTGCTTGATCGCGATTTAAGAAAAGCAAATATGACAAGATTATTTGACTCAAATTATTTTGATTATTTCTTATTTTTTGCGAAATTACTGATACCAAGCTATAGTGAAAACGATAACAACGTTAAGGAGCATCTTTTGAGAAGAGCGAGAAGAAATAGATTTGTTAAACCGTTACAAAAACAAGATAAGCATAGAATCAACCAAAGAATTAGAGCAGAAGAAGTAAGAGTTATTGACGACGATGGAGAACAGGTTGGTATTCAACCCTTAGCTCAAGCACTAGCACTCGCCACAGAAAAAGAGCTAGATTTAGTAGAAATTTCACCTCAATCATCTCCTCCAGATTGCAAGCTGATTGATTATGGTAAATATAAATATAAATTGCAAAAGAAAGAATCTGAAGCAAAGAAAAATCAACGAGACAACGCAATTAAAGAACTAAAAATAAGGTATTGCACTGATACTGGCGACCTCAAAACAAAACTCAGACATGCGCGGAGCTTTTTGTGTGACGGTAATAAAGTTAAGTTTTCGATGCGATTTAGAGGGAGAGAAAAAGCCTTTGTCCATTTAGGAAAAGAAAAGTTGCAGAAAATTGCTGGTCAGCTTTCTGATATTGCTGAAGTCTACGAACAAAACTACCGTGGCAGAACTCAAATGCTCGTTATTCTGGTTGCCGATTGACTATAGAGAAGAAACTATCTTTGATGTTTGCCTTCAGGCGCATTCCGCGCCTTAATCGATAAATTGATTTTGCATAGGTACTTACCAACGCCCATTAGACCTCTTGCATAGATAACAGATTGTTGAAAATATTTACTGCTGAAGAAAGATGTCATAATCTTCAGTAAAATTTTAAAGTCTAGAAGTCGAAAAAAATATTCAAAATCTTGTTAGATGAAATTTGTTAGCGATCCTGATATATCAGTCAAAATTGACCAAATGAAGCGCAGAGTGCGTTGGCAAGAAGAGTCAATTAGAAAAAGAGCGATCGCTCAAACTAAATTAGTTATTGATGATGAAAACAATGATAATCCTGATTTTTCTTTTCTAGTAATTGGTGATAGTGGTTGTGGATCTCACCTCAAACACTACCCTCAAGGCAAAATTGCTGAGATGATGAGCGAACATCGACAAGATAGCCGCTTTGTGATTCATACTGGCGATGTAGTATATCAGGTAGGTTCAAGTGAATATTATCAGCAAAATTTTATTAGTCCTTACAAAGACTTTTTAGTTGGTGGCAAAAATCCCAAACAACTTGAATATGACTCTCTAATCTTTAAACTACCCTTCTTTCTTGTCCCAGGAAATCACGACTATTATGACTTACCCCTAATTTATGGCATTTTGGCACAGGCGACATGGCTACCACGTCGTTTATTGCGAGGAAGAATAGATTTGGATGTGGGTTGGCATGGCTCAAATGAAGGTGATGCATATGCTAGAGCATTTTTGGACTATTTAGCTGATTTTAAAAATAAAGCTAGCTTACAACAACATCTAGATGATAAATATACAGCAAAACATACAGGCGATCGCTGTATGAGTTATCAACCAGGAAAATTTACCCGCTTACCCAATCGTTATTACACGTTTTGTTATGGAGGAATAGATTTTTTTGCCCTAGATTCCAATACTTTTAACCAACCCCTGGCAATCCCAAACACAGAAGCAGGACAAACTAAAAGAGAACGATTATTGAGTCGTCAAAGCGAATTAGAAAATCGCGAACAAGAAATACATGAAGCAATAGATCGGCTCGACCATAATAATCCCGAAGATGCCGAAGAAATAGACGATTATAATGCAAAATTAGAGCATATTGCTGAAAGTCAACGAGATATTGAAAAACAGCTGAATAAGCAAGATCAAGCAACAGATTGGGAACAATTGGAATGGCTTAAGAATAGTTTGGTAGAATCATGGCACAATGAATCTGTACGGGGTAGGATTATATTTCTACATCATCCTCCTTACGTTACAGAAACCACCAAATGGAATCAGGGACAGACTTTGGCAGTTCGCGATCGCTTACGTCAGGTATTTGATGATGCGGCAAAAGAAATAGGTGCATTACTCGAAGGACGATCTGTAGTAGACATAGTATTATCAGGTCATGCTCACTGTTTAGAATATCTTTACACTAAAGATACAGGATGTGCTGATTCTAATACCAACTGGATTGTTTGTGGTGGTAGTGGTCACAGTCTACGTCGTCAGCGTCGAGAAGGAACAGTATTGTATCAAGATGCAGACTTGAATTCTGAACCCATTGGTCAATCTCACCTATATGTAGGACGCAATGGTAGTAAAATAGATCGCAAACGTCCTTATTCTTTTTTAAGGATCGATGTCAAGGGCGGAGAAAAGCTTCAATTTAT
>CAKZYI010000443.1 GCA_937884735.1 uncultured Pleurocapsa sp. | reverse complement strand
CAAATTAACTTCTAAACGATCGCTCTTCATCACAGACTGAGCAAAACGCATGACTACGTTACCTTGTGCGGTAATTACATCTGTTTGATTGCTATATTCTTGGCGATCGCTAATAACTTCGATTACTTCAATGCGATCGATGGGAATAGCGGGCTGAAATTCCGTATCTGTGGTGGGTATACTAAATTCTTTTCTTTCTCCATCTCGATCTTGGGCAATGATATGTTTGGGAAATTGAACTTTGATAGAAGAACCCAAACTCTCTACTTGAGATGAATTATGGTTGCTAAAAGTTGTTGTATGTTCAATTTGAGGAGAACCCCAAGCCTTCAAAGGTAACTGAAGCAAATACGATCCAAAAACTACGACCGTAGATGACTTAAATAAACTAACCATACAAGGCTTTTTGACAACAATTTCGTAGTATAGCTTAGAAAAAACAGTCTTTTGGATAAAAAATTAATAAAATACAAGTGAACCTGTTTACCATTGCTTCTTATTGCTCATGAACAACTCCGAATCAATTATCGTCGCTGACAATGTTGAAAAGTGGTATGACAACAACTTTCATGTCCTCAAAGGAGTTAGTTTGGAGGTTCAAAAAAAGAAGTGGTAGTAATTATGGGCCCTTCTGGTTCGGGTAAATCTACTTTTATTCGGACGTTTAACGCTCTTGAGCCATATCAAAAAGGTAGCATTACAATCGATGGCATCCAACTATCCAACGACCTCAAAAATATTGAAGCTATTCGTCGTGAAGTCGGCATGGTGTTTCAGCAGTTTAATCTATTTCCCCATTTAACTGTCCTCAAAAATATTACCCTTGCTCCCATGTGGGTACGTCGTCATTCCAAGGCTAAAGCAGATGAAATCGCCCTACAGCTATTAGAAAAAGTAGGCATCCTAGAACAAGCCCACAAGTACCCAGGACAATTATCAGGGGGACAACAGCATCGAGTTGCGATCGCCAGAGCTTTAGCCATGCAGCCCATAGTAATGCTGTTTGACGAACCCACTTCAGCCCTAGATCCAGAAATGGTCAGGGAGGTATTAGACACCATGCGTAGTCTGGCACAAGATGGGATGACAATGGTGTGTGTCACCCACGAAGTCGGTTTTGCCCAAGAAGTTGGCGATCGCATTGTTTTTATGGATGAGGGAATGATTGTCGAAGTTTCTACCCCCAAAGAGTTTTTTAATAACCCGACAGAGGATAGAAGCAAAAAATTTCTCTCCCAAATTTTATAAGCAGGATTTGGGGCAATCCCGCCTAACTCATTCCCTAAAGACAGTTAAATCTCAAAGTCATCAATAGTAAGATGCTCTGTATTTACCCCTTCGAGAGTTGCTAATAGTTCATCACCCAGGCTGATGGTATCACCAGAGAAAGTCAGACTGTCATATTCTAAGTTACTTCCCAAGGAAAGGCGATCGCTTCCTAAGTCAAAATCCTTAATAGTATCAGATCCTTGTTCGGAGACAATGTTAAAGACATCATTGCCATCCCCTCCAATTAGAATATCGTGACCATTGCCGCCAGTTAGGGTATCTTTACCATCTCCCCCCAGCAAACTATCATTTCCATCTCCACCTAAAAGGGTGTCTTTACCGTCTTCTCCCAAGAGTGTGTCGTTGCCATAGCCCCCAATCAACCTATCTTTGCCATCTCCTCCGATGAGCCTATCGTCTCCTGCTGCACCATTTAAGGTATCTTTGCCATCTAAACCTTCAATTTGGTCGGCACCGCTACCACCAATAATCTGGTCAGGATTGTTTGTGCCACTAGTAAAGACAACAGAGTCGTCTAAAGTTAATTTAAACAATTCGTTTCCAGTTATACCGTTATTGGCAGTAAAGAATAATTCATCACCAACAACGGTTAAGCTTCCTGCATAAGAACTTTGTGGATTGCCATAGTTTCCAACACCAGGACGAATATCGGCAACTAAATGAGTCCCTTCTGTTGTACCGTCGCTAACCCAAAGTTCATTGCCGTTTTCACTAGTGTTAGCAGTGAAATATAGCTTCTCGTT
>CAKZYI010000442.1 GCA_937884735.1 uncultured Pleurocapsa sp. | reverse complement strand
CCATCAAAATCGGCAAAGATAGGTGTGCCATTAATTTCAAGATCCTTTAGAGGATTGCCAGAAGCATTTTCGCTGAAGTTATCATTACCATCGTTTTCATAGTACTTGATACCATTGGAAACGCTGAATTCTTCTTCACTACTTCTGAAAACAAATTCTTCTCCTCCGTAGGCATCAGTGGTAAAGACATCTATATCTCCATCATCATCAATGTCGACTAGTATAGGTGTGCTACGACTATTGATATCACCAAGAGGCTCAAGAGAGTTTAAATTACCATTACCGTCATTTTCATAGTACAAATATAGGTTGTTGCCGCGTCTTCCTCGTTGAGAGGCAAACAAATCTACATCATCGTCCCCATCAAAATCGACAAAGTTAGGTGCTCCATAACTTCTGATGCCATCTAAAGGATTAGCCGCAGCATTTTCGCTAAAGTTACCACTACCATCGTTTTCATAGTATTTGATATAGCCACGATAGCTAGTAAAGGCATCTAAATCCCCATCTTCATCAACATCAGCAAAGTCGGGTGAATTGTAACTTCTGACACCATTTAAAGGATTTAACGGATCGAGATTGGTATTAAATTGAGCTACCACAATAAGATATCTCCATTGTTTGAATAATTAATTTACAGTGAGGTTTTTCGCTAGCTAGATTGGTTATCTAGCCTCCTCCCGCCAAGGAAAAACAGCAAAAGTTGACGGGAAGGGGAAATAATGGATGAGGAATGAGGAACAAGGAATAAGGAGCGTTCTACAAAACATCCTTAAGTAAAACTACAGGAAAATCTGGTTGAATCTTACGTGCCTGGAGATAATATTGTCTGGCTAACTCAATCGCTCCTTGCTGTTGATAGCAATAGCCCAGGCTGTTATGGGCTTCTGCATAGTCGGGCTGGAGTGCGATCGCTCTATTTAAAGTTGCGATCGCTTTATCAAACTTCCGCTGTTGTCCTAAAGCGTTACCGTAGTGGTAATAAACCTCAGCAGACTGAGGCTGGAGTTGGATTAGCTGCTGAAAGTCCTTAGTTGCCAGGCTGTATTGTTGCTGTTGGGCTAAGAGTCTACCTCGATTGAGATAAGCCATCCCTAGGTTTGGATGAAATTTTATGGCTTTGGTATAGGCATCTAAAGCCAGATCGATTTTGCCTTGGAGTTGCCAAATGCTGCCCAAATTACAGTGTAGAGGGGCAAGATTAGGGTCGATTCTGAGTGCATCTTGAAATACTGCGATCGCTTTTTCTGTTTGCCCTAAAGTTTGCAGCACTTGACCTAGTTGATTGTAGACTGCTAAATAATTGGGGTGTAATTCTAAAGCATTCTGAAAACATTCTGCTGCTGTTTCTAGTTGACCTTGTTTTACCGCAGCTTTTCCTTGCCGAAATAGATCTTGAGCATTTTGAGTTGAGGGAATTGAAGGTTCTGAATTTGCCTGGATTGGATTGAAGCCAAAATCTATGTTTTTTATTTTTAATGCTTCTAGACGAGGAAAATAACTAGGTTGACGCAAAAAGGGATTGGGCAGACTGGGCTTTATTTCTGGTGCGGATATTTTTTCCTCACTCTCTTCTTTTAAGTTAGAAAGAGAACGGGGTTTGTGCAATAAGGGACTAATTTGGTGGGCTGATTCAGATTCAGATTTTTCATCTTGACGACTGCCCAGAACACCGCGAAAACTAGGAATATTAATTGTTCTAGCCAACTCATCATTTTTAAAGCCCAAGGCAGTGGGCTGACGTATGCCTGGTAAGATTGCCACATCAAATAGTTCGGTCAAATCTCCTTCGAGATTGAACCAGTGAACGATTTCACCCGATCGCAAATCCACTACGATTAAGCCACACTTAGCTTTTTTCTCGGCAGTAGATAGGCGATCTTCTAAGTTCAAACCCTTAAAACATTTAT
>CAKZYI010000441.1 GCA_937884735.1 uncultured Pleurocapsa sp. | reverse complement strand
GACATCCTCATTTACGGCAAGACTCGGGAAGCTCCTTGGCGAGATCCCCTTCATGCTTGTGTAGCAATTGTAGTAGCATTATCTGACTACCATCCCCACAATATGATTCATCGACGTATCAGAGATGACTTGGGGGAAACTAATTTTCAATATTTATCTACCAACAAAATTCTAACGGAGGACGGTACAGATATTACTATGGCTGTAGCTTCAGCAATTGTAGCCATTCGGGGAATTCGTAATACAGCAATGGCAATGACTCAAGAAATCGACGTACGAGGTGGAGCTCATTTGACTGCCAGCACCACGGTTAACCGTCCTTCTAGGGACGATCTGGTGATTTATTTGGCTAGGGCTACAGTCTTTAATGGCAAGGTACGTATTCAAAGTTTGGGTACAAAAGCAAGATTATATGGTGGAAAGCTAGTTGAATATGCAGGAGAAAAAAGACTCCAGCTAACTTACGATAATTTGAACGCAGAATGTTTACCTGTAGAAGAAATTTCCTATAAAATAAAGCCTTCTGGACTATGTTGAATTATTCTGTTTGTGACATGTTGTCAAGATTGATTATTTTTGGCTAACTAAACTAAAATTCCAGTAAAAGAAAATACTCTTACTGGAATCTGGTTAAACTTTTTGTGAAAGCTCATATTTTATTGTTTGAAATCAACAGCTTAAATCGTGTTTGTAAAAATTACAAAGCTTGACCGATTTTTGGCTCAATGCCAGCAAGTAAACGCTGGATATTGGTTTTGTGACGTAAAATTACGTATAGACCTGCTAGGGCGGCAAAAATCGAGTACGCAGCAGGTTGGCTTAAAGCAATCATCAAAACATTAACTGCGATCGCGCCACAGATAGAACTCAAGGAAACTATACGGGAAAAACCTAAAATAACGCCAAAGCTAGCTAATGTTCCCAAACCAACTACAGGATTCATTACTAACAATATGCCCAAGGTGGTGGCAACGGATTTACCCCCTGTAAAGTTAAGCCAAATAGACTTACTATGCCCAATAATCGCCCCAAGTGCTGCACCTGTGATTAGCCAAGGATGCCATTGCGCTGGTAAAAATCCTTGGGGTGCAAAGAAATAAACCATATTTATTAAAGCTAGTGCAACTGCACCTTTGAGCAGGTCGATCACCAATACTGCGATCGCAGCAGGTTTGCCAACTGTGCGTAAAACATTAGTTGCGCCTGTTGAACAAGAACCATGTTCTCTGATATCAATTCCCTTTAGATAACGTCCAACGACATATCCAGTCGGAATCGATCCCAGCAGGTAAGCCACCAATATTAGTAGCCCGCCTATAATAAGATTAAATAGCATAATTTACGAGTGTGTTAAATATTTAGGAATAGTTTAACGGCTTTTTGCGACAAAAAAAATACCTAGACAAATTAATTTTACTAATATAAATAATTAGACGAAGCCTGTCTATTAGTAGAAGCAAATGCAAGCCATACAGGAAACTTCAAAACAGACAGATTTAATAGTTCATCTGTTTCATCTATTATAATCACTGGCAATAGTTTTTCTTCTATTAGACGTTCTGCACGCTGTACGGCAACTTCTGGAGAATCAAATAGTGTTACACCTCGATTAGAGCCAAAATTACTGCGAGATATCCCCAAGCAATCTTGTAAACCTCTACGCCATTCTCCCAAGTTTTCGGGCGTATCAGTCAGGACTAACACACGACAGCGATCGCCATGTAAATTATGCAAAATTGAAATTGCCGCCGAAGCAACCAAAATATTTTGTAGGCGGCTACCCATACTATCTACGGCACCCCTGCCACCCTGAACAAAAAACCAGTCTTGTACTTTTTTGGCGTGGATGGGTTCAAATGTACGTCTAAGTTGCCAAGGAGAACCGTAATAATCGGGATTGTTACGATATTTATCAATAATCTGGCGAATACGCTTGCCCTGATCGGCAAAAGCTGGTTCGGAAAATTGACCTTGAGATGCAGATTGAATAGAGTTTCTACCTCGGCTGTCTCTGCCACTTCTAACATCTCTACTTGCTCGATCTCCTCGATCTCGTCTTCTGACTCGATCTCGATCTTCCCTAGAGCCAGCCATACCCATATCGCCATCTCTGCTCCTTGCTCTTGGAGGAGTTCGAGAGACTGGAGCTTCACTTTTTACTAAATCTAATTTGTCTGCTGCACGAGCTAAATCTTGAAGACTCCCCACAAGGTATTCTTTAAAACCTTGAACTTTAATTGCCAATTCTTGAGATGAACCTGCAAAATTAGCGCGCATTTCTTGGTTGATTCGATCTCTACGACGTTCTAGCTTTTCAATCTCGATTTGTAATGCGGTTTTGCGCTCTTTTAGTTCTCTAATTCCTTCCTCTACCATTTGCGCCATATTTTCTTGAACCTCTCTTACCTGCTCTAAAAGCATTTGTTCTTTTTGGGTTTTAAGAGCTTCAATTTCACTTTGTAAAGCTGCTTTTTGCTCTTCAAGCAGATCGACCTGACTATCTGAAATAACTACAGACTTATCTGTTTCTTCTGTGGCGTTGATTTTTGATTAATCTGATTTTGGTTCATCCAACCAGCTATCTACAAATAGTTCTGATTCTGATGATGACTTGAGAGTTGGTTCTATAGTTTCTGCATTTTCTGCTGCAAAAGTCTCTTCTAGGGGTTTGTCCGTTTCCTCAGAGTTTTTTTCAGTATTTTCTACAGGTTGCTGTATCAATTCAGTGCTTTGTTCTGAAGCAGTTTCTAAGTCAGCAAGTTTTATGACTTCATTTTTTGCTGTTGAAGCTGGTTCGATAACTGTAGAGCTAGCTAATTCTGCTTCACTGGGTTCGGGTTCTTCTTCAGGTTCGATGGTGACATCTACTACATCGTCAATATCGTCTTCTAGCCAAGCATCATCAAAATCTGAGGTAGATTCAACTTTTAATTCATCTAAAGACAAATCTGAGGAGTCATTCTGTTTGAAGTTGGAGTTTTCAGATTCAGGGATAGGAGGAACTTCAGAATTCATAAAAATGCCAAGATAAATAAATTATTGATTATATGCGTAGCGATTATTCGCGGGTGTATCCTTTTGGACTGACTTATTAATTACTGACGAGGATAGTGCTTATTCAAGCAATCCACAAGGGCTTTAGAGTCAAAAATAATCGGTAGAAAATGAATGCTATTAACCTCGCGAAAGTAAAATAAGATTGGTACTGGCGACCAAAATATTTCCCAGTTTAACCATTCACCATAGGGGAAAGTTCTAAGCACTTTTCCAGAGCGCAACACCAGTAAAGACTGACTGGTAAATTGCAGCCTAATTAATACTGTTTGTATGGTCAAAAATAAACCCAGCAAAGCAATTACTCCTGCCACCCAGAAAGAAACAAAAGATAATGTAATGGCGATCGCAATTAGAGCTAAAGGAATTTTGTAATTGGGAGCGAGTTCTATAACTTCTGTGGAACTGTCAATTTTGATGTTAGTAGCCATTTATATATACTTTTTTAAAAAATCATCATCTTTCGCACAATATATATTCTACAACGACACAAATTTTAGCTTAATGTTGGCTTATCAGAGAAACTGGCGACCTAAACCTTGGAACATTAGCCAAGATAAGAAAAAATTGGAAATAAAAATAGCAATAAGAGCCATAACTACCGCAGTTGTGGTCGATTGACCAACTCCCTTTGCTCCCCCTGTGGTAGTTAATCCCCAATTACAGCCAATGATCGCGATTAGTCCGCCAAAAATAACGGCTTTAATCATGGCACTAATTAAATCCCATATTTGCAAAAAGCTTTGGATAGATTCAATAAAAGTTGCCTGGGAAATATTGTAAATGGTGGTGGCTACAAATATTCCACCAAGAGAACCCATTACCAGAGAGATCATGGTCAAGATTGGCAGCATGATACAGCAAGCTATGACGCGAGGAATTACTAAATAGTCAATAGGATCGCTTTTCAATACATAGAGAGCGTCTATTTGTTCCGTCACCTTCATAGTGCCAATTTCCGCAGCAAATGCCGAGCCGACCCTAGCTGCAATTACCACGGCGGTTAATACTGGTGCGAGTTCTCTACTCAAAGCCAAGGCTAAAACGCCTCCGATCGCCTGTACAGCACCAAAATTAAGAAATTCTCGTGCAACTTGAATTGTAAACACTGCACCAACAAAAACTGCTGTCACCAAAGCGATCGCCAAAGAGTCTGGTCCGACAATACCCATTTGTTCTAAAGTATTGCGGCGGTTTATTTTGCCTTGCAGTATGTGGACAATAACATGTCCTAGCAAAAATATTGCTGCCAGCAGGCGTTCTGGCGAACGCTGAATTTTTGTGTCGAGGGTGTTCCTTCTCATTGGCGAAAGGGTGAAGGAACAGACATTTTAACAGAAGTCACAACAGCTATGACAATAACTATTGTTCAAAATAGCTTAAAATTCAATTCCTGGTTGAGCTTTGATTCCCTGTTCGCGGAAAGGATGTTTGATCAAGGACATTTCAGTTACAAGATCGGCGATCGCAATTAATTCTGCTGGCGCACCTCTTCCTGTCAAAATAACGTGGGAGTTTTCTGGTTTTTGCTCTAGTCCTTCAATTACGGTATTAACGTTTAAATAGCCTAGTTTTAGGGCGATATTAATTTCATCTAGCAAAACTAATCTATATTCAGGATTGAGAATATATTCCAAACTTTGCGTCCAGGCAGCTTGAGCTTTTTCGATATCTCTTTCCCTGTCTTGAGTTTCCCAAGTAAAACCTTCTCCCATGGCGTGAAAGTTTAATTGGTCTGAGTACTTTTCTAAGACTGCTTTTTCTGCTGGTTCCCATGCACCTTTGATGTACTGCACAATTGCAACTTTGTATCCATGACCGAGCGATCGCATTACCATGCCCAGGGCTGCTGTGGTTTTTCCTTTACCATTACCTGTATTAACCAGAATTAAGCCTTTTTCCGCTTTTTTATCCGCCAGACGCTCATCCTGAACCTCTTTGCGACGCTGCATTTTCTGTTTGTGCTGTTCGTTACTAATTACGTTCATAAGTGATTGCTAATTACTAGTATTTTGTTATTGCAAAGCAAAGGTTGTTATTTTTAGCCACTAACTCAACCTACAGCTTTTCCTCATCTTTCGTCCTTGTGGTAGGCTTGCATTTGGCAAAATCTGCTTTACTTCCCCCAACCATAATAGTTAGAGTACCTTTTTTCGCGCCAATATCTCCTCTTTAAATAGCTGCACCACAAAAGCAAAACATCTGGTTGAATCTCAAAGATATTCTGATTCAGAAATAAAAAAGCGATCGCCTTTATATTGTGTTCAATTGTAAAATTTACAGACCTGACGAGCGTAATTCATCTATGGTAGTGTGTTCTTCTAAATATTCTGCTAGCTGAAGAAAATCTGTGCGAGGAAAACTTCTACCGCCAGACTCTCTAAATGCTAATTGAGGTTCAGTTCCTGCAACAATATGATATCCCCAGTAAAGCAATGCTATACTATGACGAATTTTTGCTGCATCGGGATGAATTAATTTGCACTTAGGATCGATTGAGGTATATTCACCAAGACTTCGATTGAGGTGATCGAATAAAGCACGATTTCTTCTAACTAAATTTTGATTAGATATGTAGTTGTTGATCAAAGCAAACATTTCTGCTTGTGGATTGCGTTGGCGGATATGCTTAAAGGTTCTTATAATTACATCTCCATGTTTGCTGACTCCCAGAGGATTGAGGGTAGTAGGAATTACACAATAATCAAATTTTTCGACTAGAGATTGGGAATTTTCGCTTAGTACTGGAGAACAATCACAGATAATGACTTTAACATCAGAATAATCTTCTTCTTTCCATTGATCTGCATTAAGTACTGTAATAGTCGTGCCTAATTCATTTCTATTTATAGCGGGGACAAAAATACTGGCATCACCATTTTCGTCTTCAATATCTTGTAAAAAGAGCTTTCTTAAATTACGGTCTGGATCTAAATCCAATAAAATAACATCATGTCCCATCAGAGCAAAAGCCCCTGCGAGGTGTGCTGCAACAGTAGTTTTTCCTACACCGCCTTTACAGGTGAATACGCCAATATATTTGGTTTTTGAGCTTTCTTTAGGAGGTTCATATGCAGCTGCAATTGTTTGGATGGGTATGTTTGAAGGGGGATTATAATCCCAAATAATTTGACTAATTCCTTGAAACGTTACTAGAGATAAATTATCTGGTTGTTCGGCATTTACATTGGTCAAAGAAGGTTTTGAATAGCCACTAGCAGAAACAAACCAGCCTTGATTAAATCGACTTGCCAAGGGTAATTCTAGAAAATTTTGAAATTTACGAATTTGTGCAACATTACATTTTGCTCTATGGCTTTTAACCTGTACTGCAATACAGTCATTACCTCTTTTTAGTTCAATATCATATCCTCTGGTATTGTCAGGAGGCATAATTACTTTGTAGCCTTGTGTTCAAAGTA
>CAKZYI010000440.1 GCA_937884735.1 uncultured Pleurocapsa sp. | reverse complement strand
ATTAAGCGATCGCCTTTTTTTAATTGCCCAACTCTAGTAATTTTAGGATTATTGTTTGTTTTTTTATAAACAAACTGAGTGCCAGCGATTTTAACTCGATCGTTAATTAAGTAATAGCCAAAAGATGATTTCGTTCCAATTGAACTAATCGTACGAACTTTATTTTGATGTTTTTCAAAATCATAACCAATAATGCGATCGCCTGGACTTAATTTTTCTATTGCAATATTTCCTTGCGGTGTCGAAATAAGTGTCCCCGAGACAAAGCTATTGTTATCTGCTTAAGCGACATTTATATTGATGCAAAAAGAGATCGCACTAATTACTAAAATTATTAATAATTTAATTGCTTTCAAGTAAGTTACTCCTTACATCTCTACTTTAAGCCAGATAAAATCAATAATGATAGCGACACTGTAAGAAAATAGGCTTTTGTTTACCTATTTGATAAACAAGTCGATGTTCTTGGGTAATTCTTCTTGACCAACGAGATCCAGGTAAATATTTTAGTTTTTCGGGCTTGCCTATTCCCTGAGTTGGATCTGCAATTACTGCTTCAATTAAATCTAAAATTCGGTTACAAGTTTTTTTATCTTTCTTCGCCCACCAGCGTAAATCATTGCGAAACTGCAAGTCAAAAATTACGATATTACTGTTCGTCAATATTTAACTCCTGACAAAGCTCGGTTAAACTTTCTGATTTTAAGTTAGGTTTATCTTCGATGATATCTGCTCTTTCCATTGCTGCAATAAGTTTTTGAGCATTAGCAGGGGATCGAAAAAGATGTAAAGTTTCTAAAATATTAGACAGTTCATCCGCAGCCAAAATTGCTACGTTTTCTTTACCTTGTCGAGTAACAATAATAACGCTTCTGTCTGCAATCGACTCATCTAGTATTGAAGCTAAATTTTGACGTAAATTAGTATAGTTTGTTTGTTTGGCTAACATAAGTTAAGTACAGATATATGTACTTAAAATAGCAAAAGACCTAACTATTTGTCATCTACTAAAAAACACCCCGCCTAAAATAGTAGGGAGGTGTTTAAAAAATACTTGATTCTGTAAAATCAAATCAATACTTACATTCCAGCAGCAACCAATTGAGCTAGGTCAACAACACGCTGAGAATAACCCCACTCATTATCGTACCAAGCAACAACTTTAACCATGTCGCCATCTAGCACTAGAGTTAGTTGTCCGTCAACAGTAGAAGATACGTCAGTACCTTTGAAATCAGAAGAAACTAAAGGCAATTCAGTGAAGCCCAAAATACCTTTCATTTGACCTTCAGAAGCTTTTTTCAGTGCTTCGTTAACTTCTTCTGCGATAGTTTTCTTTTCAACTTGAGCAACCAAGTCAACTACAGAAACGTTAGGAGTTGGTACGCGCAATGCGATACCGTTTAGCTTCCCTTTTACTTCAGGATAAACAAGAGCTACTGCTTTAGCAGCACCAGTAGAGGTAGGTACAATGTTGGCGGCGGCTGCTCTAGCACGTCTGAGGTCGCGGTGACTGGCATCTAGAATACGTTGGTCGCCAGTATAACTGTGAGTAGTAGTCATTGCACCTTTGATGATGCCAAACTGCTCATTAATAACCTTAACAATAGGAGCTAAACAGTTAGTAGTACAACTTGCGTTACTAACAATATCAAACTCACCAGGAGTATATTTGTCCTGGTTTACACCCATTACATAAGTACCAATATCAGGACCACTACCAGGAGCTGTAATAACTACCTTTTTGGCACCAGCTTGCAAGTGTTTACCAGCACCAGGAGCATCGCGGAAAACACCAGTAGATTCAATTACAATATCAATATCCCACTCTTTCCAAGGCAAGTTTAAAGGATTACGATCGGAGACGCATTTAACTGTTTTGCCATTGACGATTAGAGAATTAGTGTCATAACCAATATCTGCATCTAAAACACCTAGCATAGTGTCATATTTCAATAGATGAGAATTAGTTTTGGGATCGGAAGTATCGTTGCTCCCAACTAATTCAAGATTAGTATCTGTTCCTCTACTTAGTAGGCATCTCACAAAGTTGCGCCCAATACGCCCAAAACCGTTAATTGCTACTCTAACCACTATATTCTTGCCCTCTAATTTATTGTGTTAATAGTTAAAACATTCTTAATAAGACTCATCATATCGTAAAGTAAGCACATTTCAAGACCATATCTATAATCAATTTCAGCAGCATATCATCAGTAAAAAACTCGACAAAATAGTTTGTTCAATTGCCTCACAATTAAGAAATTGCTCAAATATTGTCTTATATGTGAGTAAAATATCTGTTTTCGTCTAATCTTCTCGAATAGATTGATTGAAAACCTAAAATAAATCGTAAACTGGCTGCGATTAAAACCTAACTTGAAAAAATTATTGCTATCATATGCCGTATTGTTTAGAGCGATCGATACCGTTACAAATTACTTCACTTTAGTTATAAGAAAGTAGTTTTTAATTGTTGAGCAAAATAATAGTGTTATGGCAGGAGATAAAAGAGTGGCAAAGGTAAATTTGAACGGGAAACCATTTCACTTTATTGGTATTGGCGGAATTGGAATGTCAGCTTTAGCTCATATTGTTGCTCAACGTCAACTACCAGTATCGGGTTCAGACATACGTTCAAGTCACATCACAGATCGCCTCAAAGCTTTGGGAGTAAGTTTTTTTCCCAGTCAATCGGCTACCAACCTAGATTTTTTTACCAATATATCGGCAGAACAAGCAAAACCTTTACCCGTTAGTGCAGGGGTTCAACCAGAGACAGCCGAATCAATATCTAATATTGATCGGATAGATAATTTACCCCAGGTGGTTTGCTCTACAGCGATCGCCAAGACCAATCTAGAATACCAAGCAGCGATTAAATTAGGCTGTCCAATTTTTCATCGTTCCGATCTTTTGGCAGCACTGATCCAAGAGTATCAAAGTATTGCTGTTTCGGGTACACATGGTAAAACTACAACAAGTAGCTTAATTGGTCACATGTTGCTCGAATGCAATCTTGACCCCACAATTATTGTTGGAGGAGAAGTAGATGCTTGGGGTGGTAATGCTCGCAGCGGACAAGGACAATATTTGGTAGCAGAAGCAGATGAATCTGATGGCTCTTTGGTTAAGCATCATCCTAGCGTTGGCGTAATTACCAACATTGAACTAGATCATCCCGATCGCTATCAAGATATTCAAGAGGTAGTGAATATCTTTCAAACTTTTGCATCTCAATGTAATACTCTCATTGGCTGTATCGACGATCCGATAATCAAAGAAGAATTGCCGTTGACCATTAGCTACAGTCTTGATTACTCTTCAGGAGCAGATTACGCGGCTCAAAACATTGTCTATCATTCTCAAGGAAGCAATGCTCAAATTTGGGAAAGGGGAATATGCTTGGGACAATTGGAATTACCAATGTTGGGAGAACACAACCTTAGTAATGCCTTAGCTGCGATCGCAGTAGGAAGACACGCTGGTTTAGAATTTGAGGTGATCGTTCAATCTCTAGCTACTTTTGGTGGTACGAAAAGAAGATTTGAGTATAAAGGAGAAGCTAACGAAATCATTTTTATTGATGACTATGCCCATCATCCCAGTGAGATTGAAGCTACTTTGGCTGCGGCAAAACTTAGAGTCGCAGGTAACAATTCTCTACAAAGAGTAGTGGCAATTTTTCAACCCCACCGTTATAGTCGTACTCACACCTTTTTAACTGAGTTTGCCGCAGCTTTTCAAACTGCTGATGTTGTCGTTATTACCGATATTTATAGTGCAGGAGAAAAAAATACCTATGGCATTAGTGGAGAAGATTTAGTCAAAAAAATTGCTCTCAAACACAACAATGTTTATTATCATTCTTCAGTGGATTCTATTTCCGACTTTCTTAGTGAGGAAATATTACAGCCAAAAGACTTAGCAATGTTCTTGGGAGCAGGGAATCTAAATCAATCAATTCCCAAAACCATATTAGCAATCAGTAATTAGTAATCAGTAATCAGTAATCAGTAATTATGCTATGGAAAATTTAATCCAAGAAAGCGTATCTTTAGCCAGTCAAACCTCCTACAAAGTAGGGGGCGATGCTCAGTGGTATGCTGCGCCAAGAAATTGGGATGAGCTTGAGGCTAGTTTTGAATGGTATCAACGTCAAGATGTACCTCTGACTCTCTTGGGTGCTGGTTCTAATTTACTGATTAGCGATCGCGGGATTCCTGGATTTGTGCTTTCGACGCGATATTTTCGTAGTTATGAGTTCGATGCTGAAACTGGATTGTTAACTGCTGATGCGGGGGAAGCGATCGCTAAACTAGCCTGGAAAGCAGCTAAAAGAGGCTTGAAAGGGCTGGAATGGGCTGTAGGTATTCCTGGTACTGTTGGTGGAGGAGTAGTGATGAATGCGGGGGCACACGCTTCTTGTATGGCAGATATTTTGGTCAGCGCAACGGTGTTATCTCCTGATGGCAAGATCGAAGAAGTAAAGCCAGAAGAATTGGCATATAGCTACCGTACGTCTAATTTACAGGGTGGAAATGTCATGGTGGTTAAAGCTACTATGCAGCTTGAGCCTGGCTATAGCAAAAACGAAATCATGGAACTTTCCAATCAAAATTGGACTCAGCGTAAAACATCTCAACCCTATCATCTTCCTAGTTGTGGTAGCGTTTTCCGCAATCCAAAACCCTACGCGGCAGGTAGACTAATTGAGCAGCTTGGATTAAAAGGCTATAAGATTGGTGATGCTCAAATAGCCCATCGTCACGCCAACTTTATTCTTAACTGTGGTACGGCTACCGCTAAAGATATATTTGAATTAATTCGCTATGCTCAAGGAAAAGTAGAATATCATTGTTCAATATCTTTAGAGCCAGAGGTTAAGTTAATAGGAGAATTTTAGGTTACTTACCTCATAGTTAAGTTAAACTTTCGTAGTCACTAAATAAATAAGCTAAAAATTAATTATAGATATGGCAGGAAAAGGATTTGGTCCACTCGGAAAAATGAAAGAACTTGCTGATGCTTTCAAGAAAGCACAGGAGGTTCAAGCAGGGGCGCAAGAACTCCAAAATGAACTAGAACAGATGGAGATTGAAGGAACTAGTGAAGACGGGCTAGTAAAAGTGGTTATGAGTGGCAACCAAGAGCCTCGTCGTGTAGAAATTTCTCCTGATGCAATGTCTAACGGAGCAGACGCTCTTTCTGCATCTGTTACCGCAGCCATGACATCAGCTTACGAACAGTCTACAGAATTGATGCGTGGACGTATGGAAGAGCTTACCAGTGGTTTAAATCTTCCTGGAATGTGATCGCTCAACAATTATTTGGTTAATAATTATCTGTGGGGGTTTAATAATGCCCCCCTTTTTTTATATGAAAATTGCGAGTTAAAAAATGAATTCTGACTTGAAATTTGCTTTTTTGGTTTTGGGAATACCTTTGTTGGGTTTGGCTTATTGTGGCTTGGGTATTGCAGTTATGGCTTCTAGCGTGACAGTTAGAACCCATCCCATAGTCTCTGGCGCAATTTTTATTTTAATCCCTCTTAGTACAGCTGCCTCTATTTGGATTTCCGCTTCAGCTAAGGCTTATAAAAAATAAGTATAAACAAAATAGCGATCGCGATAATTAGAAGAGAAAATAATACTAGCCAATAAAAAAAGCGATCGCTCTGTGATTCAAATTATATCTTTTTAAAATTAGATAGTAGTAAAGTCGGCACTAGTTATATTCATTGAATTTACTCCCACAATAGAAGCCAACACTTGATTGGCATTACTCGCATCTTTAATAAAAGTCACAGTACCAGCAGAGTTGCCACTGATTATCAAATCATTAAACGTTAAGCCACCGCTCAAACCAAGGCTATCTACACCGTCAGCAAAGTCCTTAATAACGTCAAATTCAGTAAGGTTTGATTTTAAAACAAAAATATCTAGCCCTCCATTACCAAACAGAACATCTCTTCCATCCCCCCCAAACAAGACATCATCGTCATTGCCACCTTTGAGAACATCATTTCCCGAACCTCCTTCAATGGTGTCATTACCACCATGACCAAAGAGAATATCGCGGTCTTCATTCCCCTTAATCAAGTCATTGCCACTGCCACCGCCAATAGTATCAATGCCGAATCCTCCATAAAGGGTGTCATTTCCATTTCCACCTAAGAGCAAATCTCCATCATCTGCACCATTAATAAAATCATCTTCACTACCACCACGAACTGTATCTCTACCTACTCCACCATAAATTGTATCTTTTCCTTTCAAACCAGATAAAATATCGTCTTTAGAGCTGCCGACTATATTGGTTGCTTCAACTTGACTAAAATTGACTCTTAAAGTTTCATCATGGTTGCTATATTCTCCACTATGACCAGTAGTTAAAGTAGAAGTAATTCCTGTACTGCTACTATTGAAATTGAGAGTCAAGACATCATAGCCACTGCCACCATTTATAATATCAAAGC
>CAKZYI010000439.1 GCA_937884735.1 uncultured Pleurocapsa sp. | reverse complement strand
TGGTACATATTTTTATGAAAATATTATTAGTTGAAGATGATGAAATTATTGCTCAAACTCTACTAAAAATACTGCGCGATCGCCATTACATAGTAGATTTGGCAACGGCAGGAGATCTGGGTTGGGAATATGCGAAAACTTATGACTATGACCTAATTTTGCTTGATATTGTTATTCCAAAATTAAATGGAATTGAATTTTGCAAAAAATTAAGGAAGGTAGGAAACCTAACTCCTGTATTGCTATTAACAGCTCAAAACTCTAGTGATAAAAAAGTAATTGGACTAGATGCAGGGGCAGATGACTATGTAGTAAAACCATTTGAAATAAGTGAATTGTTAGCTCGTATCCGTGTTCTGATGCGTCGTAGAAATTCTTTAACGGCACAGATTTTGCAATGGAAAAAATTAAGTCTTAATTCTAATAGTCACGAAGTTATTTATGACAACAAAATACTCAATCTAACCCCTAAAGAATATCGTTTTTTGGAGCTTTTTTTGCGTAGTGGCGATCGCGTCTTAACTCGTGAAATTATTTTAGATAGTCTTTGGGATGTAGAAGAAGCACCAAGCGAGAATGCGATCGCAGCTCATATCAAAGATTTGCGGCGAAAACTTAAAGAGGTAGGTGCAGATCCTAATCTAATTGAAACTGTCTACGGAGTAGGCTACCGCCTAAAACCATTACCCAATTCTCCAGCAGAGCAAAACCAGGTTGATGAAAATAAAGCCAGGGTGCGTCAAAAAACTACAAAAGCACTCGAAGGAGTCTGGCACAAATATGAAATCACCTATAATGAGCGTATGGCAATTCTCGAACAAGCTAATCTCGCTTGGCAAGAAGGAAATCTAAAAGGGGAGCTTTTGCAACAGGCACAGTGGGCTGCCCATAAATTAGCAGGGGGACTAGGGGTGTTTGGTTTTGCGCGGGGTTCTCATTTGGCATTAGTAATGGAACAGTTGCTAAAAATCGAGTTGGCAGGCGATCGCAATCGACAATTTTCTGAGTTATTAACAGCCCTCAAAAAATCTTTGAAACCAAATTTTAAGTCCCAATTAAATCCCGTTAATCGCAATCGACCTGTAATGTTGATTGTGGACAATCATCCTGAATTGGAACAGCAACTAACAAGTCAAATGACGGATGCGGGCATGGTATTTGAATTAGTCACCGACTCAAAATCTTTTCAAAAAGTCTTGCAGACTAAGGTTGATGCTGTTGTTTGGTCATTTTCCTTAGCTGATGCTACGGTCGAAACTTTGGATGACTTCTCCTCAATTATTAACCAAAAACTACCCCTACCAGTAATCTTATTTACCGATAATAACGACCGCGACAACCGTTTTATAATTTCCCGTCACGGTCATCATGTACTGTTGCAACGAGCTTCACTTGATGTTTACTCTGTTAAAGGAATTGTTCAAGCTTTGCAAAAATTCCAGGGTAGAGTTGCCAAAATTTTAGCAGTAGATGACGACTCATTGATTTTAAATGCGATCGACAGTCTTTTAGATCCAATTTCAATTAATTTAACTATTTTAGATAATCCCTTAAATTTTTGGCAGACGATTACTCAATTGCAGCCAGATCTGTTGATTCTAGATGTTTCCATGCCTCACTTTACGGGAATAGAGCTATGCCAGCTATTGAGAAATGATATTCGCTGGCGAGAACTACCAATTTTGTTTTTTACAATTCACAACGATCTTAGTACAGTACATCAAATTTTAACCGCAGGGGCAAACGACTATATTAGTAAGGCTCAAGCTGATTCAGAACTGCTATTTAAAATATTCAATCACCTAAATCGCGGTCAATTATTGACCAGTCTAGTCCAGTGAATAACAAACAGTCTCAAAGCAGTCTCAATCTAAGACACAAAAAGCAGAAAGTTAACTCTTTAGAAATGATGCTCCATCGAATGATCGATCGCATTCGTCAATCTTTAGAGTTATCAGAAATTCTTTCTGGTGCTACAGCCGAAGTGCGGGCTTTTTTAAAGACAGATCGAGTTAAAGTTTATCAGTTTGAAGCTGATGCTAGTGGCGAAGTAGTTGCCGAATCATTAAACAACGATAAATTACCATCTTTGTTGGGTCAACATTTTCCTGCTGAAGATATTCCTGGGGAAATACGGGAGCTTTATCTAAAAAAACGTCAGCGAACTATTGTCGATGTTGCTTCCAAACAGATTGGCATGAGTGCCTTAATTGATGATTATGAAAGCAAATATGTTCAATTTCGCTCTGTAGACTCTTGTCACGTCCAGTATCTAACAGCAATGGGCGTTCAGTCTTCTTTGGTAGTGCCAATTATGGATCGAGATTGTCTTTGGGGACTATTGGTATCCCATCATAGCTCTCCCCGCATTGTTACTCACCGAGAATTAGAAATAGTTCAACTGGTTGCCGATCAAACCTCAATTGCGATCGCTCAATCAAATTTATTAGAGTCAACTCGTCTTCAGGCAAAGCAAGAAGCTTCCATCAACCGCGTAGGGAAGTCTTTGCATTCTATGACTCAAATACAGCTACATCAAGCTCTAAAACAGACGGTTAGTGCATTACAAGGTTCGGGTGGAAGAGTTTATCTTGTTGCTCAAAATTCTACATCGCCAGCAAAATTATTTGTTTCTGGAGAACAACCATTATTATTATCCAGCAAAATAATCAACGATAATCCAGACTCAAATATTCAAAACAAATCCTGTTTGATTCCCATGGAGGAGCATCCAGATTGGCTAACCTGGTTAGAAGATAAGTTACAAACTAATAATGCAATTCAGCCTTGGGCGATCGCTGATTTAGATGTCAACCCATTAGCATCGGTTGTAGAACAAGGCTTTAAAGCCACCAGAATTAAAAGCATATTAACGATTAAGCTAGAATATCATCAAAAAATATTAGGTTACTTGAGTATTTTTCGACAGTGGATTGATATTGAAACAAATTGGGCAAAACGCCCCGATGT
>CAKZYI010000438.1 GCA_937884735.1 uncultured Pleurocapsa sp. | reverse complement strand
CCCTACCTCTTTTAATGCCCATGAGCATTATTGCAGGTAGACTATCAGTACAGTGTGGGGCAAGATTCCTAGAAAGACAGCAGGGCGGTAGAGGCGTGCTGCTTGGTGGTATTCCTGGGGTGTCTCCTGGTAAAGTAACCATTTTAGGTGGCGGTGTGGTTGGTACAGAAGCAGCCAAAATTGCTGTTGGTATGGGTGCAAAGGTACAAATTTTTGATATCAGTATTGAACGATTATCTTATCTAGAAAATTTGTTTGGTTCGAGAGTAGAGCTACTGTATAGTAATGCCGCTGCTATTGAATCGGCTGTCCCTGATGCAGATTTATTAATCGGTGCAGTATTGATTCCTGGTAAAAATGCTCCCACATTAGTAAATCGAGATTTGGTAGCAAAAATGCGTCCTGGTTCGGTAATTGTAGATGTAGCCGTAGATCAAGGAGGATGTATCGAAACCTTGTATCCTACCTCCCATAGCGAACCTGTATATGTTGAAGAGGGAGTAGTCCACTATGGCGTTCCTAATATGCCTGGTGCTGTACCCTGGACGGCTACTCAAGCCCTAAATAATAGTACTTTACCCTATGCCGTCAAGTTAGCAGATATGGGTATTAAAGCTTTAGAAACCGATTCTGCTTTGGCTATGGGGCTTAACGTTAATAACCATCAAATTGTACATCCTGTTGTGAGAGAAGTATTTAAAGATTTAGTTGCTCGTACTGCGGAATTTTCTTTAGCTTAGGTTGCTATCTCTATGACGATCGCCTTACTTGTTTGGATCTAATTTATAAAGGCGATCGTTTGTTGATTTTTAATTAATAAATATCAATTATAAAAGTCACTTTTTAGTTAGATTGCTGACTACACCTTTTGTTGCCTGATTTATGTATTTACTATCATCAAATAAATACATCTACAGATAGATGAATCAAACTATGAAAAATAAGATACATGTGAATAAATTAAATTGCAATCTTCTATATAAAATAAATTTTGAATGATAAACATAATAATTTAAAGCAATTCTTAGATTTTCTAGGTACATCTTGAATTAGCCATTAGTAAAAACTGGAGCATTGGACTGTAACACTAGTATGTGAGAAACGAAATTCAGCAATATTAAAAAGACTATTTAGAACTCCTGGTATATTCAATTACAGTTTTTAAAAACAAACAATTGCAAACTTAATCTAAGACAGTAACTAGCCATGTAAAAAGTATTTAAAAAGCTAGTTTAACAAAAAAGTTCGAGAAAAAAACGCATCACTTTTTGATTATGGAACAACAATTATCTAAACTAAAAACGTATTTGAAAAAGCATTTTTGGCTGCCTGTTTTATTAATAGTTTTAATACCACGCATAGCTTTAGCTCAAGAAGATGCAGGTTCTCCAGGCGGGTTTGTGGGTATATTTCAGAGTATTGTTGATGCTCTTAGTTATGTAATCTATTTCAAAATTGGAGGAGAAAACGGAATTCCCTTTATCGTTTTGTGGCTGATAGCAGGTGCATTATTCTTTACTATCAGGATGAAGTTTATCAATGTGCGGGGCTTCAAACACGCTATTGAAATCATTCAGGGCAAATACGACGACCCCAATGATGAAGGAGCTGTATCTCACTTTCAGGCTTTCGCAGCAGCCCTATCTGGCACGGTGGGAATTGGTAATATTGCAGGGGTAGCGATCGCCATACGCATGGGAGGTCCTGGAGCGGCTTTCTGGATGACGGTAGCGGGATTTTTGGGGATGTCGAGTAAGTTCGCTGAATGTACCCTCGGTCAAAAATATCGCATTATCAAACCCGACGGTACGGTGGGAGGAGGACCAATGTATTATCTTTCCCGTGGTTTATCTTCTATCGGCATGAGTAAGGTAGGTCAAGGATTAGCCATACTTTATGCCATATCTTGTGCGATCGCAACTATGGGTGCGGGAAATATGTTTCAGGCAAACCAGGCTTATGCAGCTGTTTCTAACGTCTTGCCCTTTTTTGATAATTTAGCCTGGCTATTTGGCATCATTTTAGTGGCAATTGTGGGGTTGGTAATCCTAGGCGGTATCGAGAGAATTGGAAGTGTAGCAGGTATTTTAGTGCCAGTCATGGCAGTAATTTATACCATCGCCTGCGTTTGGGTAATATTAGTCAAGTTTACCGATATCCCCAATGCAATTATCACGATCATCACCACAGCATTTAATCCCCAAGCAGTTGCAGGGGGTACTATTGGGGCAATTATTATTGGGTTTCAGCGAGCGGTATTTTCTAACGAGGCTGGCATTGGTTCGGCTGCGATCGCTCACTCTGCGGCTCGTACCGACGAATCGGTTAGAGAAGGTATCGTTGCCCTGTTAGAGCCGTTTTTAGACACCATGTATATCTGTAATATGACGGCAATTGTGATTGTGTTAACGGGAGTTTATGCCGATCCAGGTTCGGCAGATCTAGACGGGGCAAGACTTTCTGCTGCATCTTTTGAAACAGTTATTGGTTGGTTTCCCTATGTAATTGCAGTAGCTGGTTTTTTGTTTGCTGTTTCGACCATGATTACCTGGAGCTACTATGGACAGTTAGCCTGGGCATATCTGTTTGGCGACAAAACTGTCAACATTTACAAAATGTTGTTCCTAGCATTTGGATTTATCGGCACGGTGATTAACCTAGATCTTGTCCTCGAATTTAGCGATGTGGTGCTGTTAGCGATGTCTGTACCCAATTTATTGGGCTGCTTCTTGCTTTCGGGAGTAATTGCTAGAGAATTGGATAGCTATATGTCTCGTTTGAAATCTGGGGCAATGCTAGCAGAACTTGAAGAAGTTAGAAATCGAGAACCAGTCTTAAAATAAGCGGAGGTAATAATATGAGTTGGCTTACCAAAAAGTCAGTCCTAGTTCCCATTGATTTTTCCGAAACATCTTATGAAGCGATCGCCCCAGCCAAAGATTTTGTTGAGGATGAATCAGCTTTAACTTTAATTCACGTCTTAACATCATTACATCCAGCCGATCCCGCAGCAATGTGGAATACCTTGGGTGACGAACAGAGAAAGGAAAAGGTTAAGGCTTTTTTGGGCGAAAAATTAGGAGAAATGGGGTATAAAAATGTTCAAATAGAAGTAAAAGTAGGCGATCCTAGTGCCCAAATTATTGATTTTGCTAAGGACATAGCAGCAGATTTAATTGTTATACCGTGTCACTGTAATAAGGGCATCAGCCGTTATTTATTAGGTTCAGTCGCAGAAAGGGTGGTACGCTTCTCTCCCTGTCCTGTATTGGTTCTTAAATAGATGGATTTATTGGGAAACGATTATCTAATAGTTGGAGGGATTATATTCCTCGCTGCTTTTACCCAGAGTATTACTGGGTTTGGATTTGCGATCGTTTCCATGTCTTTTTTACCTGGAGTAATCGGTCTACAAACTGCCGTTCCCTTGATTGCGATCGTCGGTATGACTCTCAATAGCATTATTTGGTTTTATTATCGACGCAACTGCAACTACAAAGCCGTTAAGCAGTTAGTTACGGCATCTTTGATTGCTACTCCTATTGGAACATTGTTACTCGATCGCTTTCCCGAAGCGATCGCACTGCGAGGATTGGGTATTATCATCATTAGCTACGTCTTGTATGACTGGTTTAATCTAGCTTTACCCAACATGAAATCAGAGTTTTGGGCTTATGTGGCTGGGGCATTATCAGGAACTCTTAGCGGGGCATATGCGGTGGGAGGACCTCCTCTTATCGTCTATGCTAACTGTCGTCAATGGACGGCAGAGGAATTTAAAGGCAATATTACCTCTATATTTTGTTTGAGTGCGGTATTAGCCACCATATCTTACGGCTGGCAGGGAAATATAACTCCTTCCATTGGTCGATTTGCAATTTATAGCCTTCCTGGTTTTACCTGTGGACTCTGGCTAGGAACAACTATTGCCAAGAAAATAAATCCTCTTTTGTTTAAGAGTCTTACTTTGGCTTTGCTGTTAGTAGCCGGTTTAAAGCTACTAATTTAAAAAATAGTAACCATTATGAAAATTCATCTTTTACTCAAAGGTCTACTTGTTGGTCTTTCCATTGCTGCCCCCGTAGGTGCGATTGGCTTGTTGTGTATCAATCGCACTTTATCTCAGGGAAGTTTGATTGGTTTCGTTTCAGGATTAGGTGCTGCCACTGCCGATGGCATTTATGGTTGCATAGCTGGCTTTGGACTAACTTTTATCTCAGATTTTTTAATCGAACAGCAATTCTGGCTACAGGTAGTAGGAGGATTATTTTTATGCTATTTAGGAGTTAAAACTTTTGTTGATCGCCCGAAAGAACAGACCGTCGAAGCAAACGATAATAGTCTAATCGGTGCTTATCTTTCGACTTTGGCATTGACTATTACTAATCCCACAACAGTATTGTCTTTTATAGCTATTTTCGGCGGATTGGGTTTGGCAAATACCACTACCAACTATACATCTGCATCAACTTTAGTTTTGGGAGTATTTTTGGGTTCGGCTGCCTGGTGGTTAGTTCTTAGCAGTACCGTTGGTTT
>CAKZYI010000437.1 GCA_937884735.1 uncultured Pleurocapsa sp. | reverse complement strand
AAAGGCCACACCAACAAGGAGATCGCCAAAACGCTCAGGCTGAGCGAGAAGACGATCAAATACTATATGACCAACGTGTTGCAGAAGCTGCAGGTGCGCAACCGGGTCGAAGCGATCAACGTCTATCGTACAGTAGAAGACGCTCATCCTGGGGTAAAAGTAATCTACGAACAGGGTGCGATTAATTTGGCTGGCCCAGTATGGTTATTAGAAAGAGAAGATCATCCTCAGTTTCCCAAATATCAAATAGATCCCGCACCATCAAGGGAACTATTTAAAGAAAGAGGCTGGAAAACTGTTGTGGGATTCCAAACCCGCAATCCAATTCACCGCGCCCATGAAAACATCATCAAATGCGCTTTAGAAATCGTTGATGGTTTATTTTTGCATCCTTTGGTTGGTGCCACAAAAAGCGACGATATTCCTGCTGATGTGCGGATGCGCTGTTATGAAATCATGATGGAAAACTATTTTCCTCAAGACCGAGTAATTCTAGCTATCAACCCCTCAGCTATGCGCTATGCAGGGCCTAGAGAAGCTATTTTCCACGCTTTAATTCGTAAAAACTATGGCTGTACTCACTTTATCGTTGGTCGCGACCATGCTGGAGTGGGTGATTACTACGGGACTTATGATGCTCAAGAGATCTTTGGCGAATTTACCCCTGAAGAAATGGGTATTACTCCCCTTAAGTTTGAACACGCTTTTTACTGTACTCGTACAGAACAAATGGCGACGGCTAAAACTAGCCCTGCTACCAAAGAAGAGCGCATTCACTTATCAGGAACAAAAGTTCGGGCAATGTTGAGGGAAGGCAAAACACCTCCTCCACAATTCTCTCGTCCCAAAGTTGCTGAAGAATTAGCTAGAGCCATGAAAACTAACTAGTAAACAATTAGTTACCCCAGTAAAACAGCATAATAGGTTGCAGATTTGAGGTTGATTCAATAGCTTCAAACTGTAACCTTTTTCGCTTAAAATGATGTTTTTGAACGATGGCTGATAGGCCGATAACGAGAGAAAGAATAGCTAAACCCTCATATATTTGTCTTAATCTAAGGCTTTAACCGTTATACTCAATGTGATAAGCATAAGTATGGTTTAGCCGTGCAGACACAATCATTAAGACGGGAATATCCAAACGCTAGTAGCTGATATGGGACTTAATCGCCGAACTTTTCTACAGCAAGCTGGATTGGCTTTATTTACCTGGGGAGCATCTGAAATAGGATTTGATTCTTTAGGCAGAAACAATAACCGAATAGCCAGTCTGATTCAAAATTATCAACAAACTTTAGCTCAGTCTACTAATCGTAAACTGGCTTTGTTAGTGGGGATTAATCGTTATCCTCACCAAGAGCATCTTGATGGTTGTCTGACAGATGTTGAACTACAAAGAGAACTATTAATTCATCGCTTCGGTTTTAATCCACAAGACATTGTAGTATTGAGAGACCGCCAAGCTACTAGAGAAAATATCGAAACAGCATTTGTCGAGCATCTGGGGGAACAGGCAAAAGCAGATGATGTGGTGGTATTCCACTTTAGTGGTTACGGAGGTCAGATAAAAATGCCCCTGACTTCAGAAATTTCTGCTGCTGAAGATTTGGACTCGATTGAATACAAATTAGTTAATAGTTTGATACCTGTAGATGGAGTGCTAGGGTCGAAAAAAGCTTCAATCTCTAACAGTATTTTGCAAGATACGCTTTTAGTATTGGCTCAGTCTTTGTCTACAGCCAAGTGTACTTTTATTTTGGATACTAGTTTTAATCTTAGCCCCCGTTCCAAACATAGTAATTTTAAAGTTCGCTCTGCCACTTCCATCGCCGAAAATCCTAGTTCTGAAGAACTGATATTTTTAGAACAGTTAAAGACCAAACTAGCCAGTAAAGGACTCAAGCCGAGTAAAAGACTATTATCTTTGCCTGGAGTCGTTTTTTCAGCATCAGGTAAGAACCAAGTAGCAGTAGAAAGACAGTGGGATGATTTTAGTGCAGGATTGTTTACCCAAGCTTTGACACAGCATCTTTGGCAAATTACACCTAACAATAAAGTCCAAGTAGCCTTAGCTCAAACCGCTGCTAGCGTAGAGCAAGTAATGGGCAGGCAGCAACAGCCTACGCTGAATAGTCCTGATAAATCAGCTATTGCTTACTATTTAGCTACTAGCGATATTTCTAATGCTGCGGGAGTGATTAGCAAGGTAAATAAAAATAATCTCGAAGTTAAATTGTTGGGTTTGCCTGCCAATATTCTCAACTCCTATGGAGTCAATTCTTTATTATGCTTGTCATCTGACGACAGTAGAGATTCTCCTAGATTACAGATCAAATCAAAAGAAGGTTTGCTCGCCAAAGCCCAACTCTTAGATACCACCACGGCTAATTTGGCTCGCGAAGGAGATTTTGTACAAGAATCTTTGCGGATATTTAAGCGCGATATAGGACTGACTTTGGGGCTAGATGACGAATTGGAAAGAATCGAACGAGTTGACGCTACCAGTGCGATCGCTAATATTAAGGTAGTGGATTCTACAGTGGTATTGGGAGAACAAAATGCAGACTGTCTTTTGGGCAAGGTTCATCAAGAAAATTCAGCAACCGAAAACGGTGAAAATCAAACTTTTAGCTATGGTTTGTATACTGCAGGGGGCATTTTAATTGGCTAAACATCAGGTTCGGATGATGAAGCTGTCAAAATTGCCATCGATCGCCTTCAACCACACTTTAATAATTTATTGGCAGCCAAGTGGCTAGAATTAACCAACAATGAATTCTCCTCTAGATTGAAAACAGAGGTATCTTTAGCTTCAGGAGTAGAAAGTAAAACTTCTGTATTGAATAAAGCAACATTTTTATCCCCAAATAAACAGCCTTCGGCGAAAAAAATTACTTTTCCTAGCAAGAATACTGCGTCAAACATCGCCAATAATGTACCTGTACTAGTAAAAGGTTCGGATTTGCAATTATCTTTGAACAACACAGGAGAGCGCGAACTATATGTAATTTTATTGGGTATTGATGCAGACAGCAATATTTTTGCTCTTTATACTCCTGCAAAATCTCAGCCAGCAGAAGCACAAGCACAACTTACAAACATTACGATCGCACCCCTAAAAGAACTAACGATTCCTCAAGCAGAAAGTTCTTGGAAATGGAAGGTTTCTGACTCTATTGGCATTAATACCCTATATGCTGTCTTTTCCATTCGACCTTTTGAACAAACTCTCAAGGCTTTGGCAGCACAGCAAAATTTCAAGTTAGATCAGCAACAGGTACTTAATGTAATTAATCCCATCGCTGTAATTAAATCTTTAATGGAAGATTTACACATCTCTAGCTCGGCATATAGCGATTTGATTAGTAATACTAAAGATGTTTACGCTTTAGACGTGAATAGCTGGGCGACTCTTAATTTTATCTATGAAGTCAGCAATGCCTAAAAGACAAGGAGCAAAAAATTTAGATATAGGAAAAGATTTTGACAACTGTACAAGCGTTCCATAAAACCTCTTTGTTAATACAACAGCCTTAAACAATGGTAAATAAAAAGGTCGATATTGTTATTTTATCCAATGGGCCTGGAGAAATAGCTACTTGGGTGCGCCCTGTTGTGAAGTGTTTGGGACAGAATTTAAAAAGCGCTCACCATAATATCAGAATTTCGGTATTATTGTCTCCTTGTCCCCACAGTACGGGAAAAGAAGCAGCGATCGCTTTGAGTTATCCTGAAGTAGATCGGGTATTACCACCCTCGGATTTTTTTGATTTTTTGCTTTGGGGAAAAACCAAAAATAATTGGCAGTGGCGTCAACGAGGGATAGTTGTTTTTTTGGGGGGAGATCAGTTTTATACCATTGCTATCAGTAAAAGATTGGGTTACTCAAGCCTAATTTATGCGGAGTGGGATGCCCGCTGGTATAGATATGTCGATCGCTTTGCAGCGATGAGTTCTAAGGTAATGGAAAAAGTGCCCAAATCTTATCATCATAAGTTTTTAGTCGTAGGAGATCTTATTGCCGATGTGGCATTGGAAGTTAAAAATAAATCTGCAAATCCAGAATTAGAAGCCCCTACAGTTGGCTTATTAGTAGGTTCAAAACCTTCCAAACTAACTCAAGGTGTTCCTTTTTGTATGGCAGTCGCCCAAAAAGTACAGCAACAATTACCCCAAGTACAGTTTATAATTCCTGTTGCACCTACTTTAGATTTGGCTACGTTGGGTAAATATGCAAAGCAATCAGATAACTCTTTGATTTCCGCTTTGGGGAATGTGGAGGGTGAGTTAATTAATACAGCAGCCACAGACTATTTAGTTACCTCCAGAGGCACAAAAATTAAGCTCATTACTGAATTCCCTGCTTATAAAAGCTTGGTGCAGTGCCAACTATGCTTGACTACTGTAGGGGCAAATACTGCTGAATTGGCTTCTCTGGGTATACCAATGATTGTTTTATTGCCCACTCACCAACTAGATGCAATGCGATCGTGGGATGGGTTGCCTGGAATATTGGCTAATCTTCCAGGAGTAGGCACAATACTAGCAAAACTAATTAACTGGCTTGTCTTAAAGCAAGGTCGTTTGTTTGCTTGGCCAAATATTTGGGCAGATTCAGAAATTGTCCCTGAATTAGTAGGGAAGCTACAATCTCAAGATGTGGCAAATTTAGTGATAGACTATCTAATTCATCCTGCTAAACTTAAATCGATAAGAGATAGCTTGGCATCTGTCAGAGGGAAATCTGGTGCAGCCAAACAGATCGCAGATATAATAGGGCAGGAAATAACTTAAAACTTAATAAAATAGTACCAGGATTATCTATTTTCAGCTATCTTAGCGAATAGTCTTTCTGTTTTTAGATCAAAAGCAAATCTTTGAGGTCATATTTAGGTTTCTTGCCCTATGTCTCAACTATAGAGGCAAACTCTAGTGCTTGATAAGCTATTTCAAAAGAGTTTCCCATTATGAGGCTTGCGAGGAACCGCCCTCCGCGGTTAGAATTTAATAGAGTAGAACGTCTCAGCAGCTTCATGGTCGCTTAGTATTCCCAGGAGAATACGAATTCAACTGGATGTAGCACAGCACAATGCTACTACAAAGCATATAGAATTTCTCTAGTTGGCTAAAGGCTTTTTTAGTCCGTTAAGTCTGAAAAATCTTAACAAAGTTCTAACATTAGCTATTTATCAATACTTTCGACCATTCACCCTTGCAAACTATCTTTTGGTTTTAGAAGTGCAAAATTAGTAAGCTGTTTCTACAACAAACAAGTGAATGACTCGCTCATTCTTCACTAGATAGTATTAAGACTACCTAAATAGATATTATTTAGTAATATCTAAACCCCATAAATGTGTGAGATCTACTTCTCTATTTCGTAATTTTTTTGCTTTGAGAAATATCCAAAAATATAACGATAAATCGTCTTTCAATCAATGGTTTGTATCGTCTTTAAACATGGTAATTGGTAATTAGCCATCAGAATTTTGAGGAAAATTAATGCCCAAACAGATTATTATCGCAGAACAACATCATATAGCTGCTGTCTTCTGGGAAGAACAAATACAAGAGTTAATTGTTGCCACAGGTCATCAACAGGTAAGTGACATTTATTTGGGGACAGTAGAAAACATCATCCCTGGTATTGATGCTGCTTTTGTTAATATTGGAGATAGCGAACGCAACGGGTTTATCCACGTTACAGATTTAGGCCCATTGCGTCTCAAGAGATCGGCTGCTGCAATCACTGAATTGTTAGTTCCCCAACAAAAAGCCCTGGTTCAAGTAATGAAGGAACCAACAGGAAATAAAGGACCTAGACTAACGGGAAACATTACTTTGCCAGGACGTTATTTAGTTCTAATGCCCTATGGTAAAGGCGTTAAGCTATCTCGTCGAATTAAGGATGAAAATGAGCGTAGTCGTCTAAGAGCTTTGGCAATTTTAATTAAGCCACCAGGAATGGGCTTATTAATTAGAACAGAGGCGGATGGCAAAGCAGAAGAAGCTATCATGGAGGATTTGGAATTTCTACAAAAGCAGTGGGAATCAATTCAATATCAGGCAAATTATGCCAAACCACCTGCCTTGCTAAACCGCGATGATGATTTTATCCAGCGTGTATTGCGAGATACCTTCTCAGCAGAAGTAAATACCATTGTGGTAGACTCCGGAGCAGGGGTAAAAAGAATTAAACAGCAGCTTGCTAATTGGAGTAGTGGTCGTTCTCCCCAGGGTGTCTTTATTGATGCTCACAAAGAGCAGCAGCCAATATTAGATTATTATCGCGTCAACGCTGCTATACGCGAAGCTCTCAAGCCAAGAGTCGAACTGCCATCAGGGGGATACATCATTATTGAACCCACAGAGGCTTTGACAGTGATTGATGTAAACTCTGGTTCATTTACTCGTTCGGCTACTGCTAGAGAAACTGTCTTGTGGACAAATACAGAAGCGGCAACTGAAATTGCTCGCCAGCTAAGATTGCGTAATATTGGTGGCGTAATTGTCGTAGATTTTATTGATATGGATTCCCATCGAGATAAGATTAAGCTCCTCGAACATTTTAATAAAGCCCTCAAAGGCGATAAGGCGCGCCCTCAAATTGCTCAGTTATCTGAGTTAGGATTAGTCGAACTTACTCGTAAGCGTCAGGGTAAAAATGTCTACGAACTATTTGGTCAAACTTGTCATACTTGCGGAGGTTTAGGGCAAATTGCCCATCTTCCTGGTAAGCAAGAGGCAGAAGCTTTAGAATCAGTTCCTATTGTTCCTCCTGCTGCAATTCGCGAACCTGTTAATAGTATTCGTCCTGTAGTTATTCCTCCCCCAACAGCAAGATCGGAACGTATCGAATTAGCCAATAACACAGCTACTGAGTCAGCAGACGAGCAAGCTAATTCATCCTTGGATTTAATCAATCATCCCAACTATCAAGAACAGGCAAACAGCAACAACGGTAATCGCCGTCGCCGTCGTAGTCGCCGCAACGATCTTTTGATTAAAGATGAATTGATTGAAGCGGAAAACAACGAAAATATAGATCGTGAAACGAACGATAATAATGAAGAGAGCAAATCTCGTAATTCTGGAAGATCGCCTCGTCGTGATGAAGCAACTTTAGAAAAAGTTACAGTGGAAATGGGAGAACTGGAGCAGGAGATTTATGCTTTGATGGGAATCTCTCCTCTTGTTTATACAGAAAAAGAAACGACCGATCCCAAATCAGTACTGGTGTATGTAAAAAAACCTGGAGAAGAATTGCTTGAAATAGAAAAGCAAGCAGAATCGCCAGAAGAAACGCCAACTGAATCTGACAAGAAGCCTAAAACTAAAGGAAGAAAAGCAAAAAGCAAAGTAAAAATAGGATCGGAAGTTGAAGAAATACCAAAAGCAGTAGCTGAAGAATCTAATAATATAGAACCAGTAGCTGAAATAGCAACAGAGGAAGAACCTCAAGTTGAAATATCATCTGAGCCTGAACTAGAAGCCGAAGAATCAGCACCAAAAGTTCGTCGTCGTCGTCGCCGTCGTTCTTCTGCTCCTCAGGAAGTAGAAGTTTGAATGGGAAATACAATGATTTGATTTATTGATAAATAATAGAGTCTAATATTTTTGTGTTTACCTTAAAGAAACTACACAGATGAGGCAAAATGTTGATTTCGATAATTCTCTGCTAGCGGAATTTAAGACCGCAGATACTTTAGTTGCAGGAGTCGATGAAGTTGGCAGAGGTTCTTTATTTGGTTCGGTAGTAGCAGCAACCGTAGTTTTACCTTTATCTGATGTCCCCCGATTGATTGAAATCGGGGTCAAAGATAGCAAAAAGCTATCTGAAAAAAAACGCCAAGAACTCGTACCATTGATTAAAACAGTAGTAGCAGACTGGTGTATTGGCTTTGCTAGGGCAGAAGAGATAGATGAGCTTAATATTTTACAGGCTTCTCTATTAGCGATGAAAAGAAGCGTACTAGAAATGAAAATTACTCCAGATATATGTTTAATAGATGGAAAGTATCCTATTCCTAATCTCTTTTTGGCGCAGAAAGCTGTAATCAAAGGAGATGCTAGATCTCCTGCGATCGCAGCTGCAAGTATACTAGCTAAAGTATGGCGAGATGAACTAATCGTTACCCTGGCAGAAAAATATCCTGAATATGACCTGGCATCTAATAAAGGCTATCCTACCTCTGCTCATCGTTTGGCTATCCAAAAATATGGTATTTCTCCCGAACATCGCCGTTCTTTCAAGTCTTGTCAGAATTTGCCCAATCCTTAGATGTCGATCGCCAAAAATCATATATGGCTGTGAAATCTTGTTGTCCCAAGCCTTGTTGAATTGCCTGTTGGTAAATCTCTTTGGTTGCATTAGCAAGGGGCAAAGGAACTTGATTTTTGTAACCTGCAATTGCTACCATCTGTAAGTCTTTTTGCATCCATTGGAGGGGAAATTCAGGGTCGTAATGAGACTTTGCTAACTTATCTTTTTTATCTTTCATATAGGGAGAAACTACGGGGCTACCAACCAAAATATCAAGCAGCATGTTTTGGGAAATTCCCAAAGCTTCTCCCAAAATCATTGCTTCAGCAAATCCTGCCATGGATATCCCCAGTAACAAATTAAAAACTAACTTGAGAGCATTGCCCATTCCAGGTTCGCCCACATGAACTACTTTCTTTCCCATACATTTTAATAAGCTTTCGCAGCTATTGAGGTGAGCTTTATTTGCTCCGACTAAAAAGACTAACTCTTTTTGTTCTGCTTGATTTTTAGAACCTGCAACGGGGGCATCAATATAGTTAACTTGATTTTGAGCAGCACTTTTTGCCATCTTTTGAGCAAAGCTAGGATTAACTGTACTGCAATCGATCCAAAAACTATTCCCATTCAAAGCATTTAAAAATCCCTCTGTTCCCAACGCAACTGTTTCTACTGCTTCAGGATGAGGCAACATAGTAAAAATAATATTGCTTTGATGTGCCACATCTGCTGGAGAAGATGCAATTACTGCTCCTTTAGCAACCAAATTATCAGTCTTACTTTTAGTGCGATTATAAATAACTAATTCATGTCCTTGTGCTTGTAAATTGGCAGCCATTAAGCCACCCATAATACCTATGCCAATAAAACCGATTTTCATTTTGCTCTTTAATTCAATTCAAACTGGAATAAGAGCAATTTATCTGCTTTGGTATGATTTATGCCTTATCAATTGATAAGAAAATAATTTTTATTTTTTCATCAAAAATGTTGTTTTTTGGCTAATTCGCGTTTAATTCGAGATAAAGACACTTCAGTAATCCCTAAATAAGAGGCAATATGATACTGAGGTACTCTAGATATAAGCCCAGAGTAATTTTGCATAAAAGAAACATATCTTTGTTTAGCTTGCTGCTGTAATAAACTTCGTGTCCTTAATTCCTTGCGTATCAGTAGCCATTCGGCGAATTTGCGACCAAGTCTTTCAAATGCGTAATCTTGTTCGTATAAATCGACAAAATCTTGCAACCTAGCTACCAAATAAGTTGTAGGTTCAAGTGCTTGAATTCCATAAAGAACAGGCAAATCCAGATTTAAAGCTGCTAATGCACCAGCGAAGGTGTTTTCAGCTACAAAGGCTTTATTTGATTCAACACCTCGATCGCTTAAATAGTAAAAACGGAGCAAACCATCACAGACAAAATATATTTTGTGGACTGAGGTATGGGGTAATAGAATATCCTGTTTAGCTTTGACAGTTCGGCTATTAAAAATTTCTGCTAGCTGGCTAAATTGATTATCAGTTAGATCAACCCAATCAGCTAAAGCCTTTCTCATTTGCTGCTGTTGTTTTTCAGACAAGGTTATTTATTTTTGTAGAGACATAGCCTTTTAATATCCTAGGTCGGGAGATAAATTAGATGTCGATTCAGACTGTAGCTTAGTTTCTTGAGATGCCCAGTTACGATAATCTTGAATTAACTGAGTTGTTAATTTATTTTTGATTCTATTAAGAACACTTTTGAGCAGTTTGTTGCCAGCACGTTCTAAAAATGGTTTGGGAGTGAACATTAATGCTGCAGGTAACTCTACTCCTACTTCCAAATCAGATTGACCTTTGAGAAGCGTCTGTCCGTTATGTTCTTTCGGAGATAAAACACCCTTTAGCTTAAGAGAAAAGCGATCATTAATATAGCCAATACCTTCAATTTGACAACCTACTGATTGCAAATATACACTGCCGTTAGAACCAGACCATACCTTGAGCAAGACAATCGGCTGAAAGTGATATATCTCCATAAAGTTGATTGGTTTCATTTTCAGTTCATACAGATTGTCAGATACTTGTTTCATTAGTTGAGAATCAGCGATCGCATTAACTAATCTTTTTGGCTGACGCAGATAATGCT
>CAKZYI010000436.1 GCA_937884735.1 uncultured Pleurocapsa sp. | reverse complement strand
AGTTAGATGCACCTACCGTATCCCGTCTTCATGCAACAATCAATCCCGATGGCATAGGACGCTATATTCTGCTAGATCGCAGTAGTTACGGAACTTTTGTTAACGGAAATCGTATAGATAAGTCTCACACTCTCAACAAAGACGATACAGTTCAAATAGGGCCTTATGTACTTCTCTTTACAGGAGAGTCTTTAGAATTAACCAACGCTACCAATCAAATTCGCCTTGATGCTCATAAACTAACCTTCCAAGTCAAAGATAAAAAAGGCGAAACTTTTACCATCCTCAATGATGTATATTTAGTTCTAGAGCCAGGACAGCTAGTAGCCTTTGTTGGTGGTAGTGGTGCGGGTAAATCTACTTTGATGAAGGCTTTACTAGGTATTGCTCCTATATCTTCAGGGAATGTATATCTTAACGGTGACAATCTTCGCAAAAATTGGCCCATTTATCGTTCTCAGGTAGGCTATGTTCCCCAAGACGACATCATTCACCGCGAGCTGACGGTAGAAGAAGTATTAAGTTCGGCTTGTCAATTACGCCTGCCTCCTGACACCAATATCAGTGAAGTTATTACCAACACTTTAGAGCAGATCAAGCTATCTCACGTCCGCAACACCTTAGTATCGAGATTGAGTGGAGGACAGCGCAAACGGGTAAGTATTGGAGTAGAGCTACTAGCAGATCCCAAACTCTTTTTCTTAGACGAACCCACTTCAGGACTCGATCCTGGTTTAGACAAAGAAATGATGCAGCTATTACGCGAGCAAGCAGATCGAGGTCGAACCATTGCTCTAGTGACTCATGCTACTGATAATATTGGAATTTGCGATCGCATTGCTTTTATGGGATTAGGAGGCAGCTTATGTTTTTATGGTCCTCCAGAAGAGGCTTTGCCATTTTTTCAACGTTATGCAGGACATTTTGAAGACGAAAATTTTGGTGATTTTGCTGATATATACATTGAATTGAATAAGGGCAAAAATAAAGCGGCGATCGCTGAAAGAGTCGCCTATTGGGCAGATAAATATGCCAATTCCCCTGAATATAAATCCTATATTCAAAACTCTCTTAGTCCAGGAAAAGAAAACCAGCAGGTAGCCAAGTCCAATGGCACCAAAACAGGAATTTCTCCCATAGCCCAGTTTATTCTGCTCTGTAAGCGTTACTGGAAGCTAGTTAGTCGAGATCCTACAAGTTTGATTTTGACTCTTATTTCAGGACCAATTACCATTGCTTTAACTGGTCTACCTTTAAGAAACGAGCAGATTTTAAATATTGTGGACGAGCCTGGTATCAAACAAGGCTCTTTAGCATTACGCCTACTGTTTATTTTTAGCTGTATCGCGATTTGGATTGGACTCTCAAACTCAATTAGAGAAATAGTCAAAGAAGCTGCGATATATTTCCGCGAACGCTTATTAAATCTGGGACTTTTACCATATTTTTCTTCCAAGCTCTTTATTCGAGGTGGTTTGGCTTTAGCTCAAACTCTTTTGATCACCATAGTAGTCTTGCTTGTGTTCAAAGCCCCTGAATCGGAATTGATTCCCTGGTCTTTAGGTTTTTTCATCACCACCTTTTTAACCCTCCTTGCCAGCACTAGCTTGAGCCTAATGATATCTGCATTTGTTAAAACCGAAAATGAGGGCAATGGCATTCTCCCTTTAATTATGATTCCCCAAATTATTTTTTCGGGAGTCCTGTTTAATTTAGAAGGTTGGTCGGGCAAACTTTCTTGGTTAATGCTTAGTCGCTGGTCGATTGGTGCATATGGTTCTTTAGCAAACGTTAATGACATGGCACCTAAACCGAATCCACTTTTGACCCCAGAAATTTTAACTGAAATATTT
>CAKZYI010000435.1 GCA_937884735.1 uncultured Pleurocapsa sp. | reverse complement strand
ATTACTCATCAAGGTTTACTTTTATCCCATGTTGATGAGGCTTTGAGTTTTTTAACCAAAATGTCTGGTTTAAATACTCGTTTGGGGACAACCTTTATTCAATTACCCCCTAGCTATAGCCCGCAGTATTTAGAAGATTTAACCGAATTTTTGAAAATTTGCAGCCAATCCAATTTATCTTTAGCCTTAGAGATAAGACACTTAGATTGGTTTGAACCCGAACAAAGCGATCGCTTAAATAGTTTGCTCAATCGACTCAACATATCCAGAGTTCTACTAGATACTCGTCCTATTTACAATTGTTCTGACGATCCACAAATCAACTCACAACGAAAAAAACCCAAACTTCCTCTGCAAGAAACAATTACCAACAATATTGCTTTTGTTCGCTTTATCAGCCATCCAAATAGCCAATATAACGAATCTTATTTAGAACAATGGGCAGACAATATAAGCGACTGGCTACGTCAAGGAAAAACAATTTACTTTTTTGTTCACTGTCCCCAAGAAGTTTATTCTCCTGAAACAGCAAAGTATTTTCAACATTTATTAACGCAAAAAAATTGTAGTGTACCAAATTTACCTTGGAATAAAATCGATCCCAATCCCCAGCAATTAAGTCTATTTTAAATTTATATAATGTAAATAAATGTAAATTTAATTCTTGCAAACAAAATATAAATATTTTATAAAGCATATAATCGATACCAAGGAGACAAGCAAAAGAAATTCATGCAAATTTCTCGGCTGAAATTCCTAATTTACGACTCAGTAAAGATATTGCTTAACAGTTTTATAGAAATGGCTTAGAGGCGTTGTTTGGCTGACGACACCTCTATATTTTTTGGCTTTTTTTGGGGAGTAAAAACACGATGACTTTACAAAAATTAATAGTATCTCAAGATTTTACGCCACAAAGGTTTTATTAGTTTCTGGAAGACTATAATCTTCCCAAAAACCCGACTAAAACCCGATACTGGATTAGAATAGTAGATGCAAGTGCAAAGAGTAACTTAGGCTCTAAACTAAAAACCCTTTGCTATTTGAATTTACGACTCGATTTACAATATTGCTTAACGGTTCTATATGGTTGGTATTAGGGGTGTTGTTTGGCTGACAACGCTCCTAATTTTTTTTGCGTTTTTTCAACTAAGATATAGGTTAATTGGAAACCTATGTCTGTGTCTTCCGTAAATATACTAGTTTTTTGATCGAATTTAACCGTTTTTTTTAAAGTTTTGGTATTTTTTTTCTTAAACAAACTAGTTTTCTTGACCTAATCTTTACGAAAACTATCAGCAAGTTCTCTCATATCAATCCTTTCATACTTTTCAAAGGGTTGATTAATCCAGGGATTTTCTGCCAAATAATCAACAAAGTAGTCTGGTGTTTTTACTGAAGTACTCTTATACCAAATTACAGCAGTACGAATATCTACTATCTTTTCTCTGTAATTATCTCGCAGCCATTGTAAAGATTCTGCCAAACTCACCCCAGAATCAACTAAGTCGTCTACTAACAAAATGCGATCGCCTAGAGGCTGAATCGAAGTAAGATGCTCGGAAAACTGAATTTTGCCCCGCTGGCGATTACCTTCTCCTCGATAAGAAGCAGTAGATAAAATAGCTAGTGGTTTGTCATACAAACGACAAAGAATGTCTCCAACTCGCAAGCCACCTTTTGCCAGACAGACAATTTGGTTAAACTGCCAATTAGACTGATATATCTTGACAGCCAGATTTTCAATTTTATGATGATATTCTGACCAAGTTATGTTTAAATCTGTCATATAAAATAGGAACTTTAAAAAATTGGATATTAGCGAGAAGTCAGTAGATCGAGAAAAGCTCAACTTTTCCACCAAATTAGCTTATGGTTCAGGAGATATGGGTCCTGCAATCACGGCTAATATTTTAGTATTTTTCCTGTTATATTTTTTCACCAATGTTGCAGGATTACCTGCGGGGCTAGCAGGAAGTATTTTAGCCATCGGTAAAATTGGCGATGCAATTAACGATCCTGTTGCAGGAATTTTAAGCGATCGCACTCGTACTCGTTGGGGTAGGCGTATACCCTGGATGCTATTTGGAGCGATTCCTTTTGGAATTTTCTTCTTTCTACAGTGGATAGTGCCTAGCTTTAGCACAGATCCAGAAGTCAATAAGTGGAGCTTGTTTGCATACTACAATATCATCGCTAACCTATTTAACTTAGCTAATACCGTTGACAATTTACCCTACACGGCATTAACTCCAGAATTAACTCAAGACTACAATGAACGTACTAGTCTAAACAGTTTTCGTTTTGCCTTTTCCATCGGTGGAAGTATATTATCTTTGGTGTTGGCAGGTTTTATTACCGAAGCCTATCCTGTAGATTTGGAACAAAGGTATCTAGTATTTGCTTTAATCTCGACCATATTGTCTGTGGTAGCTATATTGTGGTGTACTTTTCGGATTCAAGAGAAAGGTGCTGTTCCCCTACTAGGTAAGCAAGGAAAAAAAATATTAGGATTTATCATTACTGCCTTGGGAGTTTTTGCCATTGCCTATGGGGTAAATTCAATTTTGCAGTCTGGAAATTTACCTCCATCAACCAATCCTGATTTAGCTCTTCAAGGAAAACAATATTTCCTTGAGGGAGTTGTTGGTGTTTTATTTGGCTTACAGTTTATTGGTTTTGGCTTAACCATGATTTTTGCCAAAGTTGAAGCCCATCTAAACAGCGTAGAAGCGATTGCCGCCAAAAACGAAGCTGATAATGCTCCAAGTATTCCGATTAAAGAACAGCTTAAAGTTGCTTTTTCCAATAAAGCTTTTTTGTACGTAATGGGTATTTACATGTGTTCCTGGTTGGGAGTACAGATGACAGCATCAATTCTGATTTACTATGTTGTCGGCTGGATGAAAATGAGTGAAGATGCCTTTCCTACTGTAGCGATCGCAGTTCAGGGAACAGCTTTGGTTATGTTGTTTTTCTGGAAATTAGTAAGCGATAAATTCGGCAAAAAAGCCGTTTATTATATGGGAACAGCGATCTGGATTGTGGCACAAGCAGCCTTATTTTTAATTCAACCAGGACAAACCACTTTATTGTATGTTGGGGCAATTATGGCTGGTTTTGGAGTTTCTGTAGCCTATCTAATTCCTTGGTCGATGATTCCCGATGTTGTAGATTTGGATGAATTAAATACAGGAATACGAAGAGAAGGAATTTTTTACAGCTTTATGGTGTTTATGCAAAAGCTAGGGTTAGCTCTGGCTTTATTTGTAATTGGCATCGCCTTAGAATGGTCTGGCTTTGTAGAGAGAGTACCAGGAGAAGCTATCCCCATCCAACCAGAAAGTGCCTTACTAGCCATTAGAATCGCGATCGCGCCGTTACCCACAGTGTTTCTAATTATCGGCGTAATTTTGACCTATTTCTATCCTATTACCAGAGAAGCACATGCAGATATCATTAGAAAATTAAAAGTAAAAAGAAAATGAAACAGCGATTGAATCAACACTTCCTAAAATTTAAGACAGTTCAAAAGCTGACTTCAAATAATTCTCAATCGTAAATTCATATTGCTCAACAATTACAGGCTTACCTATAGTTAGTTGAGCATTTTTTTTAACATCTATCTTTGCGTTGTCGCGTCTTTGCGCGAGACATTTGCCGTAACTCACTAAAGCCACATCAAACCTACAAGGCAACTCCGCCAAGTGAGAATATTTAGCCAAAAACATTGATGCAGTTTTAATAATTTTCTCCTGCTTGGTAGAATCAACCGCCAGCAAACCATTCTCATCCCAATTATTTTTGCTGCGGGTTTTTACTTCCACAAAAGTAATAGTTTTATTCTCTCGATCTTGAGCAATAATATCTATTTCACCCCAACGACAACGCCAATTTTGCTGCCATAAATCATAATTGTGCAACTCAAGCCATTTACCTACCAATTCTTCACCCAATTTCCCAATATTCTTCATAGACGGACGATATAAATGTAGATTACACAAACTACGAATTTACTAAGGATTAACCAAAATATTTGACCAAGTAGCATCTTTTTCTAACTGGTATAAACAACGCTGTTGAGGCTCGCCTTTAAGTTGAAGATGGTCTATTTTTCGAGGAATTAACAACAGCAAATAAAAATTACTCAAAGGAATATTTGCATTAGGAGGATCTACCAAAAAAGCTTCCTTATCTACTGCTGGTTGAGCAGGATTTGGCCAAGCGAATTGCGATCGCGCTGCATCTGATAAATTATGCCAGGTTATTTTACGCGCTTTTTGTAAATCTGTATCGGCTTCTTCGGGGGTAACTAAACGCAAGCTGCCATTAATCCGAAATTGTTCGCGAGTTTTGGTAAAGTACCAGCAGACTTCTCCTTGAGACTGATGTTCAATGTCTTTAATCTTGGCACTACGAGCATCCGTAATAATTTTAAGGCTGCTTTGTTCGTCTTCTAAAAAGCCCCGAAATACTACTGTGCGATTGGTTGCATAACCTTCTGGAGTGACGGTAGCTAGCTGAAAGTAACGACAATGAGGTTTGGAGCGATTACGATGAATAGCACTAGATAAAGGCGATCGCCAAGGGGGTAGCATATATGAATTATCAGTTGTTAAAAATGTCGATATCTACAGTGCAGTTTATCAAATCAATTAGGATCGCGATCGCACTATTTGCCTCCACAAAGCCGTTAAAGTGAAGCTGATTATTTTTATTTTCTCCGCTTTACAACATTTTGAATGAAGCCACAAATTAATCAAAGAGTTACCATTCGCCCAGCTAAACCAGAAGACGAAGATAAAATTGTCGAAATTCAATATAATGCCATAAAAATTATTGCTGCTAAAGATTACAGCCACAAGCAATTAAATGCTTTATTAAAAAGTAAGAGCATTCCCAGAAAATCACCAGAAACTGTTTTTATTGCCGAAATAAATGGACAGCCTGTTGGATTTGCTTCGTTATTATCTCCTCCTAATATAATTAGTGCTGTTTTTGTAGATCCTAACTTTATAAGAAGAAATATCGGCACATTATTAATACATAGATTAGAAAAAGAAGCAATTAAAAATAAAGTACCCATTCTTTGGGTTTATTCTTCTTTGACTGGCTACAGTTTTTATCGGGCTAATGGTTATCAAACCATCCGCAAAGCATATTTGCCTCTTTATTCAACTTACATTCCCTGCATACAAATGAAAAAAAGGCTTTTAACAATTACGTCTAATGAAATTCGAAAAGAACTGTATCAGTTCATTGCTGCAACTGCGATCGCAATTGCGATCGTATACTTTTTAATCAAGGTCTAACATTAACCGTATATGACAATTCAAAGGGAGAAAAAGAAGTATTATCTTTAGGCGTACCAACTATCTCTAATTCATAAGCTCCTGCGCTAGGAAAAGTGATTTCTGCTCCTGGTATTTCTCGATATTTTTCTACATTAATAGCCGAAAGTGGAGGCTGTAAAATTGGTCGGTCTTCATCTGTACGAGGAACAGCATAAACATTCAGAAGACAGTTGCATTCAGACAAAGGAATAGTGCTCCCTCCGCGACGAGTTAAGGCAAACCAAGCCTGAGCTTTTTTGCCCATCTGAGGATTATGATTGGGGGTTATATGAAATGTAGCCGCTACACCATTTGATATTTCCACATTATGCGCGATCGCAGGTATGGATACAAGAGCAGAAAATGCGATGATACTCAAAGCTCTAAACATATGTCGATAAGTCCATTACTCAACTATTACTTGAATTGGCTCAGAAATGACTGGGTTATCATGGGGGACATGAGCGTAATTACCCAGTACTAACTGCAGGGTATGCTTTCCAGGAGTTAAAGTTAATTGTGTTTCTGTCTGGGCTTTACCAAAATGACGAATTTGTTCCGTAGACGGTAAAGATGTAGCAAGATCGAACTCTGGTCGGTCGATCAATAAATGATGATGTCCTGCATTCTCTTGCATGACTCCAGCAGGAGCAAGATCCATACCCGACAAACCAAACTTAACCGTAAAGGTTTCAGGCAAAATCGCACCATCGGCAGGTTCAATAATATAGGCCTGAGCTTCATTAGGAGCATGGGACATTAAATCTTGTGCAGATGCCTTCGGCGCAACTAAAAATACCAAAGCACACAAAAGCGCGACGCAAAAAGCTTTGAAGTTCATATAAAATCTAACGATTATTAATTTTATTAATAAATATTTACACTATTTATATTATCAAAATAGTGCCTGCTACTCACCATAAATCAGTCATAAACGAAATTTAACTGCGATCGCCAAATTTTTGCCAAAAATTTTCTATCTCTTACGGGGCAAGACATTGCGCTTGATTTGAGTGCTTTATTTGTTGAGAAATTTTCCTAGAACGTACATCTCTCTGTTAGTATAGTTTTCGTCAAAAGTTAAAAAATATAACGAAGTATTCGATCGCTACTAAAGACTTGAAGTTACTTGGCCGTTGCTCAAGTTTGTAGAGGTGTGTCGGCTAGTTCACCTATGGGAGTTTATCTTAATGCCGAATGAATCTATAAACGTAAACTATTCTCAAATAAAAGACTGGGGGAGTGGTTTTCAAGGACAAATCAATATCACTAATAATGGTGATACCAATCTAGATAGTTGGGATTTAGAATTCGATTTATCTAGCGAAATTACTACGATTTGGGATGCTGAAATCGTCAGCAAAGATAATGGACGCTACACCATCGAGCATGAATCTTGGAATCGTGAAATAAAAGCAGGAGAAACTATAACCGTTGGCTTTGTTAGCAATGGTAGTAGTAATAATCCTCAAAACTTTGATATTGAAGGCTCAGAATTTAGCAGTCCTAGCAGCTCAGACAGCATATATACTTTCTCAAATCCTGATTTGGGGTCTGAATTATCATTAGGTCAAAACTATCAAGGACGAGCAACATTTTATGATGCCGCCAATCCTACTGGTGGATTAGGTAACTCTGGTTATGATATTCCTTACGATAATTTGGATGGAGTTACCGCTATTAACAATATTCAATGGAATGGTTCAGAAGCTAGTGGTGCATTTCTTTCAGTATCTGGCCCCAAACAAAGAGCAGGTGCAGATCCGATTATAGTGCAAGTTAGCGATTTGCTGTACGAACGTTCTGATGGTTTAGATTTGAGTGCAGAAGCCTTTGCTAAAGTAGCCGATCCCGTTGATGGAATTGTCAATATCGATTATGAATTGATTGGTCCTGGGGATGATTTTCAAACACCTTATGGTTACACTATTGGTCAAGGTATTGTGGTTGAAGGCATTCCCGAATCCAATCCTTGGTATGGTGCAGTTCGATTCAACAATCATCGCTATCCTATCGAAAGTGTCGATTTGCTTACTGAAGGAGGTGGTATCGTTCCTCTAGAACGCCGTAGCGATAACCGTTTCACTATAGAAAATGGTGCTTTATATGGAGCGCAAGATCTATTGGTAACAGATATCTTTGGTCAAGAAGTTACCTTGAATGATATAAACATTACCAATGGTAGTGGGGCTGACATTATCACTGGTCAACAGTTTTCTTTGATCTAAAATTATTACAAATTAAATACAGTTGCGATCGCATTTTATAAAAGCGATCGCTTTTTTATTGATAAATTTATTTCAATTGTCAATGATCGCGATCGCAGTTGTTTTGGGTACTCTAAGTAATACTGAATGGCGAGGTCTTTTGTACCTTAGTTGATATATCTTTGTAAGCTTTAGTTTTATATGAAACTGTTATTATTGAAAATCTTGCTACAGCGTCGCGCAAGAGATGAAGGATATGTATTGCCTGTAGTTATTGCTCTTGGCTTAGTAATGATTTTATTAGGCTTAGTTAATATTACTAGTGCTGGCGAAGAAAACATCAATGCTATTACTCAAAATTCAAGACTTGATGCCCTAGGTATTGCTGAAGTTGGTGTTTCTCAATATAGAGCAATGCTGGATAGAAACAGAATCCTCAGTGTCTACAATCGAGCGCAGTGGACTAGTAACAATGTCAATGGTGTGGATGTTGCAGGGCAAACTTGCGACAATATTACGGATACTTTAAATGGTTGGGCTAATAATGACTACGATACTGTATCCCCTGAACCAGAGTTTGATCCTGCCACTGGTGCCAAAGGAAAAGATTATTGGCGTACTGTAACTCTAGATGAAACAGTAATCGGTAGAGATCTAAATGATGATGGTGATGCTTTAGACACCACTGTTAATGCAGGCTGGTACAAGATTGTAGACTACGAATATGATATTGATGGTGACAGTCTTACAGAAGATAAGGACAACAACGGGAATTTAGACGATACGACTCCCAACGATGAAAATGGCGTCTTCAATGTAATTTCTGATGTCAATCCGACCGATCCTGCTAGTGACAATGACACAGATAATGATGGTGATAGTGATGCTAGAGGAATTTTAACGGTAAAAGGTCGTACTTCTGATGGTAGCGAAGCTCAAATACGAGCAGAAATTCCCTTACGCATCAATGATTTAGATAATTTTGCCCCTGTATTGTGGATAGGAAGCACAGCAATAACTGCGCCAGGAACTCTAAGTTTGCCCAATGCTGATGACAATATTGTTTTGAATAGTACTGGTGCTGGATGTCCAACGCCTAGTCCTATTGCAGGCAATGATAATGTTGTTGCCGATGCCCGTAGCTTACCAAGCATTATTGACGATCCTAATGGCGTAGCTGGGGTACCTGCGACAGGTAGCACACCTGCAATTCCCGCAATTCCTGCAATACCTAACTCAGATAAAAATAGTAATTCCATTAACAATATTGGTACGAGTATTGATACTACTAGTGCAGAAGTACTTTTACCTCGACCTCTACCTTCGACAGATGCTGATAAAGATAGAAAAAACAATCAAGCTGACAGCTCACTAAACGGTCGCTTTCTATACGATATTGATTCTTTGACTGTCACAAATAACAATCTTTTGACGGATGGTGTTTCGAAAGTCACTTTGTACACCAGAGGTAATATCAACATCACGGGTAGCGTTGATGTAGGAAGTTTCAATCTTGGCACTTCTAATGACTCTTCTCATAGCCTCG
>CAKZYI010000434.1 GCA_937884735.1 uncultured Pleurocapsa sp. | reverse complement strand
AATTCAAATAAAGGTTTCCATAACTTAACTTAAATTTGTTTATCTTTTGCCAAGGTGCTACAGATTTACATTTTTCATTCTGCGATTAATTTTATTGGTCGCAGTTTTTATTTTATAGCGATTCTCACATACACGAGGTACAGTCTAATGCTCTAGTTTTGGCTAATGGCTAATTAAGATATGCCTCACAAATATTGCTGTAGTTTTGGTTGTTTTTTATGTCTAATGTAAATTAAAAAATCTTAAAACCTTTTGAATACGCTAGGGTTTAGTTAATTGAATCGAGATGTTTGCAGGCGATCGCTTTAATTATTATCAAGCTGCAAAATCAATATCATTCTGTTTTACATCAAAATAGACACTGGTGGGCAGATTATCATCAAATACGCACCATAGCCCACAAGCCTTGACCTTAAAAAATATCATTATTTTAAGCATATAGGTAGAATAAAGGATCATGAAATCATTTTCTTTCTACCCCATAAAATTTAAATAGGCTTACACCAATTCAATTAAATTAGTATAAGCCCATAATTACTTGGTAATTTTTAACTATGCAAAATTAAGCAGTTTTTATGGTTTTCAATTTAGTAAGTTCTTTTAGCTGTGGCTAAACGAGAGATAACGCTAGTAGTTAACACCAAGAGGACTAAAATAAATGCAGCACCCCAGGCTAAATCCTGTTGATTTTTAAAAGGAACGATCGCAAAATTATAAACTAGCACTGCCAAAGAGGCAGTAGGTTCGGCGAAACCACTATCCAAGTTGGGCCAATATTGAGTAAACAATGCTGTAAATAGTAGAGGCGCAGTTTCCCCTGCAGCACGAGCGATGGATAAGGTAACTCCCGTAATAATTGCAGGCAAAGCAGCAGGTAAGACTACTTGCAACACCGTTTGATATTGATTGGCACCGATGCCCACCGATGCTTGACGGACTTCTTGCGGTACGAGCTTGAGAGATTCATCTGTGGTACGAACAATGATCGGCAACAGTAAATTTGCCAGAGCAAATCCACCAGCCCAAGCTGAATAAGTTTTGGTAGTTAAGACAACTGCACTATAGGCAAATACCCCTACAATAATTGAAGGTACACCACTTAAAACGTTGGTTGCAAAGCGAATCCATTCAGCAGCTTTTCCTTCATTAAATTCAGAAAGATATATTGCAGCCATAACGCCGATAGGGACGCTAATTAGTGCGCCAATACCCACCATAATTATGGTGCCAATGATGGCATTCCCAAAACCACCACCTTCAACTAGAGGAGGAGGGGGTAACTCTGTAAATACGGCAGGGGTTAGAGAACTTATTCCTTTCGTAAGCAGGTAAGAATAATAAAAAGAGGAATAATCGCCAGCAGGGTGAATAAACCTGCAATTCCACTCATGATCAAACCAAACAAAGTACGAGGTGAAGTTGCATTTCGCTTGAGGCTAAAAGATTCAAAGCCCGACTGTGATTTTTCAGTATTTATAGTCATTATTATTTTATAGTTATATTTTTTGTAATCTAGTTACTAGCAACTGAGCCAAAATATTCACTACCAAAGTGATGAAGAATAAAATTAGGGCTGCATACATCAAGGCTGATACCTGCAGTCCACTCGCTTCAGCAAATTGATTTGCCAACAAAGAAGAGACAGTATTAGAAGGTGCAAATACAGAAGTATCGACTTTATTAGAGTTACCAATCAGCATCGTTACTGCCATAGTTTCACCCAGAGCACGACCCAAAGCCAGCATAATTCCGCCGATGATGCCTGAAGATGCAGCAGGCAAAATAATCTGAAAAATAGCTTCCCAGCGAGTAGCCCCTAAACCTACAGCAGCCTGTCGCAGTCCTCCATCTACATTGATAATTGCATCGCGACCAATTGCAGCAATGGTAGGTAAGATCATCACTGATAAAATCAAGGCAGCAGGCAGCATTCCTGGTCCTCTAAGGGGTGTAAAACCTTTAAGAAAGGGAATTAAGACAAAGATGCCCCACAACCCATATACAACGCTAGGTACGGCTGCTAATAACTCAACGAGAAATACAATAACTCTTTGCACCGTGGGAGGCAAATACTCTTCTCTGAGAAAGATTGCTACCCCCCATCCAATGGGAACAGAATTTACTATGGCGATAAGATAACTAACCTCAGTGCCATAAATTGCTGGCCATACTCCATACTGGCTGTTGACGGGATTCCAACTGCTAGTGCTAATAAAGCCCAAACCAAATTCTTGAATAGCTGGCATGGCTTTGATGGCTACTTGAATTGTAATCCAGACTAAAACACCTGCGATCGCAAATGCCAATATTTTTGCTATCCAATAAAAACTACTGTCTAGAACCCTTTCAATACCAGGACGGGGTTCTATCTTGGAACTATAGCTATTTTTCATATAATATATACGGCAATTAATAAGTTACTAAACCTTTAAAGTTGTTTTGAAGCGATTTTTATCCTCTTCAATATTCTACTAGTATTTATTTATCCTATTGTCATTAAATTCAGGTAAAGCCAAAGTTATGCAGAAGATCTACATAACATTTTATTAAAGCCCCATAACGATAAACAATCGAAGTACAATAACAGAACAATTCCCTTTTGTCTTCTAGTTAAGGGAACATTATTATTATTCAATTCCTAAATTATTGATAAACTTTATGGATGCTTTTGCTCTAGTTCCACCAGAATGGACTAAATCAGCAACTCATGCCTTTGACTTTTGTTGTCCTAGCTGTAAAAAACCGCCAATCAAAGCGAAAAGCGTCTGGTTAAATCGTCGCGCCCCTGTTAGTACAAGCGATCGCCGTCGCAAGTATCAAGAATTTTATTTGTGTGAGTGTGGTGTCTCGTGGTGGGGTTGGAGTGACGACCGTCCCCCTTCAGAATTAGGTAGTAAATAGATCTCTTTACTTTATTTATTTAATCTTAGTGTCTGAAAAAGCATTATTCTTAAACATGACTTTAGTTATCTACTTCATCGAATGCAGTTTGACAAAATTCTGATCGCCAATCGAGGAGAAATTGCTCTACGTATTTTGCACACCTGTGCTGAAATGGGTATTGCTACCGTAGCCGTACATTCTACTATCGATCGCCAAGCTCTCCATGTCCAGTTGGCGGATGAAAGTGTGTGTATTGGACCTCCTCCATCGGGGAAAAGCTATCTTAATATTCCCAATATTATTGCTGCTGCATTAACTCGTAACGCCACAGCAATTCATCCTGGCTATGGATTTTTGGCAGAAAATGCCCGCTTTGTCGAAATTTGTAACGACCACCAGCTAACTTTTATTGGGCCTTCTAAAGAAGCTATGTTGGCAATGGGAGACAAGTCTACGGCTAAAAAAACTATGCAGCAGGCAGGAGTACCTACCGTCCCTGGAAGTAATGGATTACTGCGGGATGAAGATGAAGCGAAAGTTGTGGCTGGCAAGATTGGCTACCCTGTGATGATCAAAGCTACTGCTGGCGGTGGTGGTAGAGGGATGCGTTTGGTGCAGGATGAATCGGAATTAGTCAGAATGTTTCAAGCTGCTCAAGGGGAAGCTGAAGCGGCATTTGGTAATGGGGGAGTATATTTGGAAAAATTCGTCGAAAATCCCCGTCACATTGAGTTTCAAATTATTGCCGATAGCCACGGTAATGTCGTTCACCTAGGAGAAAGAGACTGTTCAATTCAACGTCGTCACCAAAAGCTATTGGAAGAAGCTCCCAGTGCAGTATTGAGTCAAAAGCTACGAACCAAGATGGGAGAGGCTGCGGTCAAAGCTGCTCAATCAATCAACTATGTTGGTGCGGGAACAGTAGAATTTTTGCTAGATAAATATGGCGATTTTTACTTTATGGAAATGAATACTCGCATTCAGGTAGAACATCCTGTTACCGAAGTCGTTACAGGAATTGACCTGATTGCCGAGCAAATTCGAGTAGCCCAGGGCGACAAGCTAAGATTTACTCAAGATGATGTGATTTTACGGGGTCATGCGATCGAATGTCGGATCAATGCCGAAGATCCTAAGTTCAATTTCCGCCCTCATCCTGGGCGTATTAGTGCTTATCTGCCCCCAGGAGGACCAGGAGTAAGAATGGACTCCCATGTCTACACAGATTATGAAATTCCCCCTTACTATGATTCTTTAATTGGTAAACTAATAGTTTGGGGAGAAGACCGCGATACGGCTATTAAGCGAATGAAAAGAGCCTTGCGGGAATGCGCTATTACAGGAGTACCAACTACCATTGAATTTCATCAAAGGATATTAGAAACTCCTGCTTTTCTCGAAGGAGAGATATACACCAACTTTATTGCCGAACACTTGAGCGATTAATTTTTGAGCAAATGCAGAATGGTTTAGGTTGATTGGGGGACTGGGAGACTGGGCGGCTTTGGGGCTTGGGGAAAGTCAATCTTTAATAACGTTAATAATTTGAAATTATGTCCTTAATATGCAACCCCTAATTTTAAAATTAATTTTAAATTAAACTGTTTCGGCTAATCTATCTTTTAAAGTTTCAATGTCAACCTTATATTCTCGAAACAGATTGTCAATTTCAGAGGTTTGCGTATCCAATAAACAAACTAAACCCCATAAAAGATGCTCTGTTTTGATCGATTTTTTGTCTTGAAGCCGAACTATTTGTAAAGCTAATTCCAAGACAAACTTACTTTGCGAACTTAATTTCATTTTTGAAGAATTTTCAAATGAACCTTTGTTAGTTTCAATACTCTGCTTAACACCACTATCCTTGAGCAAGCACGCAGAAGTAGCAGTGGGATCGGCTAATAAACCAGCAAACAAATGTTGTGGTTCGACGCGATCGCATTTATTTTGTGCTGCTAAGTTACGAGCAAAAGAAATAGTCGCGATCGCTTTTTGGTCAAATCGTTCAAAACCAAACTCCAATCCCCAAAAATCTTTGACTTGTTTGACTAATGTTTGCATAGAATTCTGTGCCTCATAAATAAAAATATCTTCGATCGCAACATCCAACAAAGTGGCAATTTTAAAAGCCATTTCCAAACTAGGATCGAATTTACCAGATTCAAAACCATTAACTGCTTGACGACTAATTTCTAGCTTTCTAGCAAGTTCGGCTTGCGACCACTTGTATAGTTGTCGAAGTTCTTTCAGTCGGTTTTTCATCTCATGTTCGATTTACTGTCAAGTATCACTTGACATTACTAACAATAAAAACGTCAAGCAATACTTGACATTATAAACCTGGCTATTTATGGCAATACAGTTTCATGCAAAGACATTCAATTTTCCTCGTTCCTTATCAATCCCCGTATCCTTCACCCGCAACTTTGCCGTTAAAGACAATATATTGATAGATGTTGTATGCCAGCATGATTGGAATCAAAAAACCAATAAAAACTATCATAAATACCAACGAGCTTGGAGCAGCAGCAGCCTCATAGATAGTGATTTCGGTAGGAATGATGTAGGGAAAAACAATTAATCCCAATCCCAGAAAAGTCAGCAGGAATAATAATATAGTCCAGACAAACGGTCTTGTTTCTCGACGCTCGTTGATACTTTTAATTAATAAACTAATCAACAACACGCCTAAGATTGGAATTAAAGCAAAGATATATACCAAAGGCGCACTAAACAAACGCGCTCTTGCAGTGACATAAAAGATTGGGGTAGTAATAGTAATCAAAACTGCGCCGACTAAGGTAGTATAGGCTGCTAGTTTAGCAGTACTGAAATGAATCTCCTGCAAATCTCCTTCTGTCTTATTGATTAAATATGTCGAACCAATCAGCACATAGCCTTGAATCAAAGTTAAAGCTACCAATACAGTCTGCCAACTAAGCCAATCCCAATTACCACCAATAAAGTGTCCCGAAGCATCTACTGCGATACCTTCAATGACTCCACCCAGAGCAAAACCTTGACCAATAGCAGCAAACAGACTGCCGATGCCAAAAGCTAAATTCCAAACAAATTTGTTACTAGAATGCTCTCTAAATTCAAAGGCTACAGCCCGAAAAATTAAGCCAAAGAGCATAATCATAATGGGGATGTACAAAGCTTGCAAAATCGTGCCATAAGCCAAGGGAAATGCACCAAACAAGGCACCTCCCATAAGCACCAGCCAGGTTTCATTAGCATCCCAGACATTGCTCAAGCTAGTCATCAAAATTCCGCGACGCTCTTCTGTTGAGGCTGTTAAAGACAAAATTCCCACGCCCAAATCGAAACCATCAAGCATCACATAGAGAAACAAAAACAATGCCAAGATGACAAACCAAACTTGAGGCAAAAAATATTCTAAAGATTCCATGTTTTAAAGGATAAGGAATGAGGAACGAGGAACGAGGGGAGTAATCAGTAATCAGTAATCAGTAATTATTGTTGTGCTTCTACAGGACGACTATTAGGAACAAATTCAGCAGGAGTAGTGTCAAATTTATCTTCATTTTCGCGTTTTTCTCCTGGTGCAAGCAAGTTTAAGTTTGGTCCTTCGCGAATAATTCTACTACCAAAGTAAATTACGGCAATCGCCAGTATAGTATAAGTAATAGCAAAGCCCGTCAAAGAAGTCAGCACATCTGCTGGGGGTAAATTGGAGGCTGCATCAACGGTACGAACCTCGCCATATACAACCCAAGGCTGTCTGCCAACACAGCGCACTATCCAGCCACACTCGATCGCAATATATCCTAGAGGTGCAGATAATAACCATGTC
>CAKZYI010000433.1 GCA_937884735.1 uncultured Pleurocapsa sp. | reverse complement strand
GTTCTATAGGATTAGCGTCCAAGTTCCCCTTCATTGCCATACTGACTCCTCTTTGCCAATGTTGATAAAAAGGAGCCGTATTTCGCTCAATTTTAGGAGCTTTTTGCTTAACAGATTCTAATTTACTGATAGTATCTTGAAAATTCATTAAAACTTTTTAGGTACAACTTACAATAAAAGCCTTAATTAAACTAATTTAATCTCAAAAATACTAACTCATTTCGCGTTTTTTTAACTAAAAACGATTAACAAAAATTAAGAATTTGCCCAGTCTCTTGCCCACTCCAGAATCTTACGAACTTCAGGCATGGTAGTTGCTTGACAATAAAGGCGAAGCACTGGTTCTGTACCGCTAAAACGAATTAGCAACCATGTATTGTCGTCCATTCTAAATTTATAACCATCCACATCCAAGCAATCTACTATAGTCATTCCTGCTACTTCTGTAGGAGTTTCATTTGCCAAGCGCTCTAGAAGTTTGGCTCTAACCTCCATATTAGGAAGAGGCAAGTCGATGCGGTCATAATGAGCCGTAAAATTTGTTTTTTGCTGTAGTCGGCTATAAATAGTACCCAAGTCTTCTTCCGATTCTACTACTGCTTCTAAGACGTATAGAGCAGAGAGTAGGGCATCTCGTTCGGGTATGTGAGTACCATAGCCAATTCCCCCAGACTCTTCTCCTCCAATCATCACCTCTGCCTGTAGCATGCGATCGCCTATATATTTGTAGCCAATAGGCGTTTGATAAATAGATCGCCCATAGGATTCTGCCAAACGAGGTATCAAATCTGAGCCGCTAACGGTTTTAACAATTTCTCCTGTAAAGCCTTTTCTTTCGGCTAAATGCTCGATCAAAATGGGAATTAATACCTGAGAACTAAGAAAATTCCCTTCTGCATCCGCTCCAGCAATACGATCGCTATCTCCATCAAATACCAAGCCCACTCTAAGACTATGGGGATATTTCTTGGCACCTTCTTTAATTGCGCGGAAAAAATCAGGGAGATATTTGGGTAAGGGTTCGGGCGCGCCACCACCAAATAAAGGATCGCGATCGCTATTTATTTCTTCTACAGGACATCCTAAAAGACGTTCTAAACCCGTAGCTGCTGCACCGTGCATAACATCTACATATACTTTGAGCTTTTCTGAGGCGATCGCATTTTTAATAGCTGCAATATCGACTTTTTTCTGTAATCCCTCACAGTAACTTGCCCAAGGATCGAATTGCTCCAATTTTCCTGGTTGTTTGGCTTTTGATACAGGCTGCCCAATTTTAGCTTCAATTTTTTCTGTGATTTCTGGTGGTACAGAACCACCAAAGGCACTTTTAACTTTTAATCCTAAATAAGCAGCGGGGTTATGGGATGCAGTCATGACAATTGCCCCTAAAGCATTATATGCTTTAGCTGCCCAACTAAAAGCAGGGGTAGGGGCATAACATTGGGAGAGCAACACATCAAATCCTGCTTCAATCAAGGATTCGGCAGTCAGTTTAGCAAAATCTTCTGCCATAAAACGGCGATCGTAACCCACAATTATTGTATGATTAGAGGCAACATCACTATAACTATCAGCCAAAACTTGAGCAGCTATAGGAGCTAACATAGCAACTCGCTCAAAAGTAAAATCAGCAGCAATTACGCCCCTCCATCCGTCTGTACCAAACTTAATTGGATTAACAGTAAAAGCCATAAAATTAACAACTTAAATAACTTAATTAATGTACTTTCCAGATTAACTGTTTCTAGGTAGTTTGGAAACTAGGCAAGAGCATCCATAAACACCATGGCGACTAGGCTTCTTCTGAGCCTGCTTCTTCTTCTAGATCTATGTTTCGTAATAAATCCTTTAGTCTCATCCTTTCAATGTAAGGCCAGCCACCTTTTTCTTCTATATCTCGCTCAAATTGATACAAATCATTACGAGTTTTGGGTAAAGCTCCTTCAAAAAACTCAACTCGAATCTGACGGTGTATTTTTTCCAAATCTCGCAACAAGGACAGCAAATACAGACTATCGCCACTATTTTCTTCAGCCAAGGCACAAATATCTCTAGCTGTGTCTTTTAATATGCTGTGCGAACCAATATTAATGGGGGTTCGATCTTGAGTCATTTGTTTGCAGGAGGGTAATATAAACTTTGTCTACTTTATACAATGTTTGTAATGAGTGGTAGTTGAATATCAGATTTATTTCTGCTTTCCCTTCACAGCCAGTAGCCACAATCTAATAAATCTATACAAAGCAAATTAACACTTCAACGTATTATTAGTAGTCCTTATTTGGTAGAGTATATAGCATCTATAAAAGTGGCTCAATTATTAATAACAGCCTATTTTCGACATCTTTCGCGCTCGATGTCATTGCGGCTCTGCTTTTACCAGCCAGAGTTAGCAATGACTGCATTCCGCAGTTAAATCTAACAATTGACAAAATGAAGTTGACTATGAGATACCGTACAATTATTGCTGGCATGTTAGCACTATGCTTAGGTGTGCTGACAGCCTGTAGTGACTCTTCCGAGCTTAGTAGAAATGAATTAACTTACGATGATATTGTAAATACTGGTATAGCCAATACCTGTTTAGAATTACCCGATAGTAGTCGTGGTACTATACCTATTGCCTCTGGCGAATCCTATGCCATCCGCGATCTTTGTTTAGAACCAAGAGAATACTTTGTAAAAGAAGAACCCGTTAGTAAACGTCAAAAAGCTGAATTCATCCAAGGCAAACTATTGACTAGATATACTTCTAGTCTCGATCAAATTCAAGGAACTATTGATGCTAATAACGATGGCACTTTGAGTTTCACAGAGATTGATGGAATCGATTTCCAACCTGCTACTGTATTGCTCCCTGGTGGAAAAGAAGTACCTTTTTTATTCACTATGAAAAAGCTAAAGGCTCGCACTACCGCCAGTGCTGATAGCATTAATACTTCCACCGACTTTGAAGGTGAATTTGATGTCCCTTCTTACCGAGGACAAGTATTCTTAGATCCCAAAGGACGTAGTTTAGCCAGTGGCTACGATAACGCAGTAGCTCTTCCTGGTCTAGCTGACGACTCCAGATTCTCTAATGCCAACGTTAAAGAATTTGTCTCTCGCAAAGGCACAATGTCTCTTAATATTACTAAAATAGATGGCGAGACTGGAGAGATTGCTGGTGTGTTTGAAAGCGAGCAGCCCTCTGCTACTGATTTGGGTGCAGAAGAACCAGAAGAAGTTAAAATTCGGGGAATTTTTTACGGCAGAGTTGAATCCAATGTTTAACTATTTAATAAGCACAAAATTAACTATCTAATTTGCTAGTTTAAATCAAAGCAATGTCAAAAAAGAGAGCAATTGCTCTCTTTTTTTTGTAGCTATTTTATTAGTAATAATACCGAAAAAGAAGAGTATTCACGGAAAATATTAGGTGTAATCCTCGTCTTAATTTAAACTTTATCAAATAAGAATAGTAAAAATGCTGTTGTCTGAAATAGAGAGTAAACAATAAGCTAAAAAAGTCTCGAAAATAAATTTATTTACATTAGAGAAATTATTAGCTTTTAAATTTTATATTGCTCTCTATCCAGGATAAAATTAATGACAAGTTGCGTTAATAAAAATATTAAACTAGACAGTCTTCATTTATTTCATCAATATCAAAAAAATAAAACTACTGGTATTCGGAATGAAATTATGGAGTTAAACTTTGGATTGGTAAAAAAGGAAGCTTATCATTGGATGAACCAATGTAATGAAAGCTATGAAGACTTACTTCAAGTTGGTTCAATTGGATTAATTAGAGCTATTGAACGTTTTAGTATCGAGAAGGGTAATGCCTTTAGTTCTTTTGCTATTCCTTATATTAGAGGAGAGATTCAACACTATTTAAGAGATAAAAGCTGTACCCTAAGAATCCCTAGACGTTGGCTAGAGTTAAGGCAGCAATCGATTTCTTTTGTGCATAATTTTAGAGAAAAAAATCATCGTCAACCTAGTAATTCTGAGATTGCAGAATATCTAAAAGTATCAATTAAAGAATGGCAAGATATTAAGCTTGCCTATCAAAATCGCAAACCTCTAAGCTTAGATATTTCCGTTAATAATGATGTGGAAAGTCAGATGAGTTTAGGAGACTTGGTTGCAGATCCTAAATATCGCAGTTTTCATTTAGTTTATGAAGATAAAGTACGCCTACAGCAAGCTTTGGGAGAATTAGAAGATCGGACAAGAAATGTTTTAGAATTTGTTTTCTTGCATGATTTGACTCAAAAAGAAACGGCAAAAGTATTGGGAATTAGTGTGGTAACTGTCTCTCGTCAATTGAAAAAAGGGTTGAATTTACTTAAAAAATCAATGGTACAAGAAAATCAATAGTTTTATACACTATGGCTGATTTGAAAATCCATTGTTATGTTGGAGTTTCAAGTCGAGTCATACCGAATTTATTTCGGCGAATGAAATCGATTTGTTGAATTGTTGGGTTACATATTAATGAGGATTAATTGATCTATCCTTAAATTATTACTATGAATAAAACAGTATTATTGGTATTAACACTAATCATGGCTTCGATAACTGGAGGCTGTTCTTTTTTAGGTAATGCTAAGAAAGATTTTGATGAGAGTACAAGCAAGCCTATTCCTAAAGTTAAATCTGCACCAGTGGCAACAGAAACTGCTAAACCAGAAACAGAAGAAGAGTTGGTCGATTTAGAAGAAGAGGTTGAGGAGACTCAAGCAATTGCAGGTTTAATTCCTACAACTGATGCTGATACAAGAGTTAGAAGTATTGTTCGCGGTAGACAAGATCCTTTTTCTGTAGTTTCTCTTGTACCCAAAATAGAAATTGAGGAAGAGGAATTAGATTTACCTCGACCATTGAATAATCGCACCAATCGTCAGGAAAATCCCATAACTCAAAAACCTAACAACGGTAGTAATTTGTCTAATCCAATAGACAAATTTAGAACAGAATTGGCTCAAAAAGTAGTTATTTCTGGTTTGTACGAATATAATGGTTCAACTAAACTAATTATTCAGGCACCAGAAGAAGATAACAGCCGTTACGTTGAAATTGGTCAATATTTATCTAATGGACAAATATTAGTTAAAAGTATCGATCGCAATCACTTTCCCACTCCTTTGGTGATTTTAGAACAGTCTGGAATAGAAATAGCTAAAGCAATTGGTGAAACTCCTGAAGACTCTAAAAACAGAATTAGCACTTTACCAGCACCAAGTTTTGATAATCAAGCTTTGGTATCCAATATTTCTTTGAGTTTAGAAGATATTCAATAATTTAGTAATTGAATAATTACCATAAAAGCGATCGCGAGTATTGTAATATCAGCGATCGCTTTTTTAATGGGCATTACATAAGGACACAACGAGGAGTTTTAGCCCTTGTATATTTTTTAGTTGCTTGACTCTAACCAAGATTAAATTATGTCTATAAAATATTAATAGGTTTAGGATTGTTGATTTAAATAATAAAGACCCATGAGTAAAAAAGCAGAACTGTTAGAAGCGATCGCTGGAAAAAATCGTGGTTTGCTCGCTAACGAGATTGACAACGTTCGAGTTCTTTCCGCAATTCAAGAGTTAGAAGATACTAATCCTACCCCTAAACCTTTGGAAGCTAAAAATTTACTTCAGGGAGACTGGCGTTTGCTATATACTACCAGCAAAGGTATTTTGGGTTTAGACCGATTTCCCTTGTTTAAATTAGGACAAATCTATCAATGCATTCGTGTATCCGAAGCAAAAGTCTATAATATTGCAGAAATAGTAGGCTTGCCCATGTTAGAAGGTTTGGTAAGTGTTGCCGCTACTTTTGAACCCGTATCGGAAAACCGAGTTAATGTGATCTTTGAACGTTCTATAATTGGTCTGCAAAGATTCTTTAGCTACAATACTCCCAAAAAATTTATTCAACAAATCGAGTCTGGTAAAAAGTTTCTTCCTTTAGATTTTAAAATAACTCGGGAGGAGCAAAAAGGCTGGTTAGAAATCACCTATCTAGATGAAGATATGAGAATTGGCAGAGGAAACGAAGGAAACGTTTTTGTTTTGACTAAAGAAACTTCTATCGCTTAAGTTTAGTTTGATAGTTTTTCTGGAGTGTTATCCGTAAGTCTCGTAAGTCAGGAAAGTTTTACAATCAAAAGCAGACAGAAAATATTTTTGATTATGTTGCGAAAAATTGTAATTCTATTTATGTCATTGTCGTTATGCTGGACTACTATCGGTTGTTCTGGCTCATCAACTTCAATGGAATCTCAGCCCTCATTTAATAATAATGCTACCGTTGGCACTGCACCAACTTCCGTAGCCGATGGTAAATATCCTATCCAGCAAGCTACTTATGATGATGCTAGTGGAGAATATAGCTTGATGCTACTTAATACTCCCGCTGGCAGTCCTCCTGTATTAAAGACGGCTCAAATACAGATGGCGCGTATTGATGAAGAAGCAGCAGCTAAGGGAGAAAAAACCTATCTTCAAGTTGATGATGGTCAACCTGTGATGTATTTGACCGAGGACTTTAAAATTGAATACGTTCACAATGTGACAGAAACTCAAAACAATCCCCAAACTGGTCAGCCTCAGACAGTAGTAGTCAGAAGAGAGTCTAACTTCTGGACTCCTTTTGCGGGTGCTTTAGCAGGACAAGCTATTGGTAGCATGTTGTTCCGTCCTCAATATTATGTCCCTCCTATTTATCAATCAGGAGGAGTTTTAACTGGTTATGGCGGTTATGGACGGAGCTATTCCCAAGCCGTAAATCGCTATCAAGATCGCTACAATGATGCTCCAGCATCAGTCAAAAATCGTCGTACTCTTCGTACTACTGGTAGCTTGCGTAACGCTTCCAATAAAAAACCTAGTAAATCTATGAAGAATAATAGTCGTGCTACTGGTTCGGGAGTTGGTTCGAGTACCTTGCGTTCTTCTGGAAAATCAAAGCAGTTTAAAAACCGCGGTAGTTTTGGAAGCAGTTCTCGAATGAGAAGATCTAGCCGTAGTTTTGGTGGTGGAAGAAGAAGACGGTAATTTAGTTAGTAATTACTAATTATCATAAAAAGCGATCGCTGTTCTTTGAGACTTTGAAAACTTGTCAGAAAAATAATATTTTATGGGTTAATCAGAAACCTAGTTACCCGCCATTGTGAGTGTAGTCTTG
>CAKZYI010000432.1 GCA_937884735.1 uncultured Pleurocapsa sp. | reverse complement strand
GCAGAGCTAGTATCAACTTCAGGAGTATAGTCGTCTGCGGTAGCTGAATCATAGTAAGGATTATCTACAGGAATCGAACCATCAGTTAGGTTGATCCGATGAACTTTTCCATCATCGTGACCTAGATCCTGAGAATTTGCGCCGACAAACTCATCTCCAGTAGTGATGTATAGTTTGTATGGACTAGGATCATTACTATCTATAGGTTCGTAGGCAATTGCCAAACCAGCACCCTGATGATGACCATGGGAGGTAATATCATGCTCTTGCCACAGAACAGTTTCACTATTCAATTGACCACGACTGGAAGTTCCACCAGTATTTTCGGAATGTTGAAAACGAGAAATAGTGATTCTTTTTTCAAGATCGTTATTGTAGAACAGATAGAAGTAGCCGTTAGTTTCAAAGTCTGGATCTATTTCAACCGCTAACAGACCTTGTTCTTCATGATCTAATACAGATTCACCCAGATCCATGTAAGTTTCTATATTACTATTAGGTTGAGTGGGATCTTCAATAATTTTGATAATTCCGCTTTTTTCGATTACTAACATTCGACCGTCAGGTAGAAAAGCTAGATCTGTGGGAAGAAACAGCCCGTCGACTACCTGAGTATCAATAAACTCTCCTGCAAATACGTCTTCAGCAGCACCTACAATAGAAGCTCCAGAAGGAGGATGAAGGTCATGTCCTGTTTCAGCGTTGCCTGTGGCATCAATAATGTGTCCTGCAGGTTGGTCATCAAAACGATAGTAGCGTTCTAAGCCCACGCTATCAGTTGCAACACCGCCATCCATATTGTCTTGAATCTCAGTTTCATTACGAGCAACTTGCCATATGCGTAGCTCATCTAGCTGACCGAACAATCCACCACTTAAGGATTGGGCGATATGAGAAATTTCGAAATTGCTAGTCCAGTTTTGATTTGAAATTCCATCAATTACTCCATTAAGGTAAATCTTAATTTGACCGTTTTCTCGAACAATAGCATAGTGATTCCACTTGCCAGTCTCGGCTGTAGTATTGGATTGGACTACTACTCCATTCCCCCCATAATTCGAACTGTAAAGTTGAAGTTTACCTTCTTCAAAGTTAACATCATTACCATTCCCAAAAGTTCCAGAACTAAAAACCCCATCCTGGTTATTTATGTCTTCGTTTGGTTCTAAAAAAAGTCGAAATTCGAGAGTAAAATCTCCTAATAATGACAAGTCCTGAATATCAACACCTGCACCTGCAGTTTGTAGTACTAAGTTTTGATTGTCGGAATTAGATATTGTAGAGTCCATATTATTTTATGTTTTTAAAAAAGTGATTTATAAAATTTTTTAGACTAGCTGAAAATACTTAAGACTGATATTTTTTAAGAGATATTTTTTAAGTAGTAGTTATCGCTTACGTATTTTTACTGCTGTCTTAATATCTAAGTTAATCCTGTTACAAAATAAAAACCGTAATATAATTGTAAATTCTGTGTTTCTTTTAGATGAAGATAAACTTAAATAGTTGATATAAGCAGTTTTTTTGGATGTTACTATCCAAATAATTAGTATTGAAACCAAGATTTAAGATAAAAAAACCAAGCATGTTTATTGCTTGGCTTGTTGAAATTACTGAATACATTGAAATAGCACATCAGTGTTTGTAAGGAGAATAAAGTATTTAAAATACTATTTTTTAGTTTCGAATTATCAAGAAATATCAACTAGATTTTTTAAACAAACAAATAAGATGATGGAAAAATAAATTCGATCTGCTTAAGCAAAATTGGTTCAATATTTTTATCTGTATAGGTTTGAGTATTTATAGATAGTGTATATAAACGCGATCGCCTTATCTTTAGTTGGGAAAAGATATTAATATGCTCTAATTTCAGTGTTTATCACGAGGTCTTTTAGTATTTTTCACTGATAGACTAGCAGCGATTGTTAGTTAAACATCTTTAAGTCAATATCAAAATATAGCTATCTAAGTAAAAACTAAGATTCTCCAAAAATACAATAGCAATTACGCTTAACTCTTATTTTTAGTTACATTAATTTTTTGGCATTGCCAATTATAAATAGTCGAGCTATGAGTAGATCAACTAAAGAAAAGTATCGTCGTCATCGGCAAAAGGTTACATATACCCCAGAAAGTTTGCTTCGGCATCCAACAAGAATGCTCTGGGAAATGCAGCGAGATCTACTAGCTTCGAGAGAACTAGCCTGGCGATTGTTAGTTAGAGATATTAGTGCAAAGTATCGTCAGTCATTTTTAGGTTTTTTCTGGGCAATCATTCCAGCAGTAGTTACGGCTGCGGGATTTACCATGGCAAAAAACAACGGGATTGTTAATATCGGTACGACAGACTTGCCCTATCCTGCTTATGTCATGTTTAGCATGACTTTGTGGCAAACCTTTATTGAAGCTCTCAATGCACCCATGCAAGGAGTTGCCACAGGGAAAGCAATGCTGGCAAGGATTAATTTTCCTCGCGAAGCAATAATATTGAGCAAACTAGGGGAAGTATTTTTTAATTTTGGCATCAAGCTAATTTTGATTGTCGCCCTATTTATCTGGTTTAAAATGCCTGTTACTGCCAGCATAATATTAGCACCAGTAGCTTTGATTCACTTGATTGCACTGGGAACTTTTATTGGTTTAATTCTTGCACCCATGGGAGCCTTGTATCAGGACATTTCCAGAGCAGTTGCTTTACTAACTGGTTTCTGGCTGTTTATCACCCCTGTAGTCTATCCCATACCTACGAGTGGCTTATTTGGCGCAATTGTTAAGTTCAATCCTGTAACTCCTTTATTGGTTACGACTAGGGAATTAGCTACTACAGGCATAGTATCCGATCCGACAGCTTTTTGGATTGCCAGTATTTTTAGTCTTGTGGGCTTGTTTGTAGCTTGGATTATTTATCGCGTTTCGATTCCTTATGTAGTAGAGAGAATTAGTTCATAAAAAATGATTAATATTACCCCAGAAAAAGTTGCTGAACCCGATTCAGATAATAGTGAAGTGGTTCTTTCTGTCGAAGGAGTATCCAAAAAGTTTTGTCGCGATCTCAAACGTTCCTTACTTTATGGAGTGCAAGATATTGCTGGCGATTTGACTGGTATTAAAAGAAAAAGCGATCGCCTTAGAACAAAGGAATTCTGGGCATTAGACAACGTTAGTTTCCAACTTAAAAAAGGCGAATCACTAGGCTTAGTCGGCAAAAACGGTAGTGGTAAATCTACTCTTTTACGCATTATTGCAGGTTTAATTAAGCCCGACCTCGGTACGGTAAAAGTGACAGGTAGAGTTGCCCCTTTAATTGCCCTTGGTGCAGGTTTTAATCCTATCTTGACTGGCAGAGAAAACATCTATGCCAATATGTCAATCTTGGGTTTGTCTACTCAAGAAATTGATGAACGTTTTGATGATGTAGTGGAGTTTGCCGAGATCGGTGATGCGATCGATGCACCCGTGCAAACATATAGCTCTGGTATGGCTGCACGTTTGGGTTTTGCTAGTGCTATTCATACCGAACCAGAAATACTGCTGATTGATGAAGTTTTGGCTGTTGGTGATGTTAAATTCAGAGGCAAATGTATTCGTAGATTAGCCAAGTTAAGAGAAAAAGGCACATCTTTTATTTTTGTCAGTCACAATTCTATGGCAATTTTAGCCGTATCTACTTCTGCTGTTTATCTTCAAAAGGGTCGTACACTTGCTACTGGTAGTCCAGAAAAAATTATTCAAAAATACGAAGAAGATCTATTTATCAATGGCAAATTAACTGCGACAGGCTCAATATCAATACCAGAAAAAGATTCAGCCGAAAGTAGCGGAATAGATTTACTTAGTATCTGTTTTCAAGATCGAGAAGGCAATGATGTTGAGTAATAAACTACAGTTAAGTTTGCTGATTGTATAGTTGGCTTTAAAGCTCACAAGAAATTCCAAGATATTAGTGTCAGAGCAGAAATAAAAGAAATAGGTGGAGAAGGTGAAACCGTACTATTTTTGAGCAGCTATCTTGACCTCCAGACATTCAATATAGATTCTGGAAAACATAAAATTCATTTAACCATGCCCTATATAGGTTTAAAGCCTGGAATATATACAATGAATCTCAATATTAGAAAAGGTTCTAACTATATTTTAGACACTGTGGAATCCTTTCGATTTGTCGTGAAAGGAGATGCTGCAAATTTTAAAAATGCCTTTTATCAACCCCATTCTTGGGAAATAAGTAATTAAAAATATTCTTGCTTAAATTACTAGTCAAACTTTTTTGAATAATATGAATAAGGTATATTTCGTTAATGATACTTCAGACTGTTCCAATTGGGGATGTCGTGCTACTACCAAAGCCTTCAAAAAAATGATTTTGGAGTCTGGTTATGAAATCAGCGACACCTTGTATTTATCATCTATGCAAACAGGAGATAAATATATACCCAATAAAAAACTACGTCTTGTAGGCAAATACTCTGATTCTATAGTTCAGTCTATACCTAAAGGTCATAGTGCTATTCAATATTTTAGGCGTCAGTTAGTTCAACCTAATTGGAACAAAATTTCTGGGAAAAGAGATATGATTCCTGAAAATTTGTCTGAATTCGAACCTTTTGCTCAAAAAGCAATCGCAGGGGAAATTCTTCAGACTGAAATTCAATGCTTAAAAAAATGCGATCTAGTCGTGATTAATGGAGAAGGAAGTATTTATGACCGACAAAGAAAAGGTCGCATGATGCTTTTCGTTGCCTATCTTGCTAAAAGGCATTTTAATAAGCCTTGCATTTTAGTCAATCATACAGCGGATGTTCACGATCCTATCATGGCTGAAATGGTCTCTTGTATTTATCCAATGTTAGATGATGTTGTTTTTCGTGAGCCACTTTCGGCTGAAGCATGCTCTAATTTCATTCGAGAGGATAACAGTTTATTAGCAGCAGACGCAGCATTTACTTATAGACCAATGCCTAAGACCGTTTGGTCATCGGTTGCTGAGCGAGAAGGTTACTTTAGCATTTGGCCTGACTCTGCTGTAGGATTCAATCCTCAAAAACCATATATTTGTGTTGGTGGAAGTTCAATTTATTTAAGACCAGATCGACCACAATACGATCCCATTCCAGGCTTTATCGAACTATGTATAGCATTACAAAACATCGCCCCTGTAGTTTTAACTGCTCCATGCCAAACTGATGAAAAAATCTTTCGTCCCGTTGCCAAAGAATTAAATTTACCCTTAATTGCACTATCAACTCCGACACAGCAGGCAGTAGATATTTTGGGTCACGCTAGTGCATATATCAGCGGCAGATGGCATCCTAGCAATTTAGCTTTGACGGGAGGAACTCCAATTGTAACTTTAACAGCCAACACATATAAAACTCAGGCTTTGCTAAAACAAATAGGTCTAGATGCTCCAACTTTCGATGCTTTGAGGCTTCATGAAGAGAAAGAGTCGATTGTTGCGCTAACTGATTCCTACATAAAAGAAGGAAATGAGCTTCGTCAACGTCTTCGCCAACGTGCAGAGGAATTATCAAAACTTACTTGGCAAAATGTTCGCTACTTACACAATAGGCAAATATCAACAGAAATTGCTAATAGCGCAAAAAACCTATTTCACCAAACTGTATGACTGTGGACATATATCTAGCAGATCGTATTAAAAATAAATGCTCTATTGTGGCTAAAAGCATTTTCTCTAATAAAAGACAAATTTTACAAGATAACAACAAAAATTTGTTTTTATAATCTGCTACCAAAGCGATACTACTAGATAATAATATCGCTCTAACAGAAGTCTATTTTAAATAATTACTGTGCGAAAAAATTAATTTAGATTAAATCTTATTCCGAGAAATATTTCTAATGTCAATAATTACTATTATTCCTGCTCGCGGTGGTTCTAAAGGTTTGCCTGGCAAAAATATTAGAAACTTAGCTGATTTACCCTTGATTGCTCACTCAATTATGAGTGCCAAAGAAGCAAAGCTGGTAGATAAAGTATATGTGTCTACAGACGATCACGAAATTGCCGAAATTGCTAAAGATTATGGGGCAGAAATAATCGATCGTCCCGAACAATTGGCTAATGATACTGCCTCTTCTGAATCTGCTTTAATTCACGCAGTTGAGCAGATTGAAGCTAAAGATATTGACATAAACTTGGTTGTATTTTTGCAGTGTACTTCTCCTATAAGAACGGCGGAAGATATTGACAATGCGATTAAAAAAGTTACAACTGAAAATGCCGATTCTTTATTGTCTGTATCGCCAAATCATAGATTTTTATGGCAAGAAGTTGATGATGTAGTCCAGTCGATTAATTACGACTATCGTCGTCGTCTGCGTCGTCAGGATATGCAGCCTCAGTATGTAGAAAATGGCTCTATTTATATTTTTAAACCCTGGGTATTAAAAGAATTAAATAATCGTTTGGGAGGCAAAATTTCCTTGTTTCCCATGAGCGAAGCAGCAAGCTGGGAAATAGATTCTCTACTCGATTTTGAAATTGCCGAATCCTTATTAAAAAAACAGGTAAAAGTAAATGCTTATTGATCGAAATATAGCCAAATATATTGTCTTCTCTGAAGATAATGTAATGAATGCTTTGAAAAAGATTAGTGATAACAAGAGTAAAGTAATTTTTTCTGTTACCGAATCTGGCAGACTAGAAGGAGTAATGACCGACGGCGATTTTAGACGCTGGTTAGTTAGTCAAAATACCATCGACCTCAATCAATCGGTTTCTCAAGTTGCCAACAAAGACTTCAAATATGCGTTTGATGGAGATGAACCAGAAAAGATTCAATCTTATTTATCGGATAAAATTGAGTTTGTTCCTGTAATCAATAAAAATCATCATCTGGTTGCAGTAGCTACAAAGCGATCGCAAGTTATTCAGATTGGCGATTTTAAAATTGATGCCGAATCTCCCAGTTTTATAATTGCCGAGATTGGCAACAATCATAATGGTAGCCTAGAGCTAGCCCGTCAATTAATCGATGCAGCGGTGTTGGCAGGGGCAAACTGTGCCAAGTTTCAGCTGAGAGATTTGAGTTCTCTTTACGTTAATGCTGGTAATGCTGATGATGCTAGTGAAGACTTGGGTTCTCAGTATACTTTAGATTTGCTGTCTCGTTTTCAGCTAAGTCCAGAGGAAATGTTTAAGGCATTTGACTAC
>CAKZYI010000431.1 GCA_937884735.1 uncultured Pleurocapsa sp. | reverse complement strand
CACGATAGATATTAGCGATTTGTTTGGCAATGGAGATCGTATTTTTTGTCAGAACAAAATCCAAATCTAAAGGTGTTTTGTAACGCTGTAATAAAGCATCCCGAACCGAACCGCCAACCAAATATGCAGAGGAAGGTAACTGGTTCATGTCCCAGGGAAAATCCAGAGATGATAAATATAACTTTATTTGTTCAACGCTCATATACTTTTGAGTCTTTGTTAAATTAATAATTAAAGCATGACACTTAGAAAGAGATTATGTGTATTTGTATTAACTGCCAATATGTCGATCGCTGTCAAACTTATAATGCGGTAGAAACTCAACACCAACAGCTCCATCTCACCGAAGATCCAACTTTTGAACCAGTTGAACCAACAATCAACGTCTATATTCGTACAGAAGGCGAAACCATTGAAATGGAGTGGGCTGTAGTCGGATGTGAAAGTTTTGTTGAAGAAGCAGGAAAATGGTCTAAGCTACGCCCAGGAATGGCTGTACCAACGTAATAAAGTAGCAAATGGCAAGTAAGAATTAATATCTATCAAAACTAAGTTTTTACCTACTAGCACTGTGTTGAGGGCTACTGTCTGCGATTGACAGTGCTGATTAGTTTGCGTCAATATAACAAGGAGAATCAATCTTTGTTAAGACGTTGAATGTCATTGGAATTTTTTAGTTTAGATACTCTGCAAGAAATTGCTCGCCTTTACGGCTATTGGACTGTTTTCGTGGGGATTGCTCTAGAAAATATGGGCATTCCTCTCCCTGGTGAGACTATTGTCATTGTAGGCGGTTTTTTAGCGGGTAGTGGAGAATTAAACTACTGGTTAGTTCTAGGTAGTGCGATCGCTGGTGCAGTTTTAGGGGATAATTTTGGTTACTGGGTAGGTAGAGTCGGTGGTTGGCAACTTTTAGTTAAAATCGGCAGTATCTTTCGTATCCAAGAACAACAGTTAGAACAGGCAAAAGATCGCTACAGCCAAAATGCTGCCCAAGCTGTTTTTTGGGGAAGATTTGTAACTATTTTGAGGATTTTTGCAGGGCCTTTAGCGGGTATTACAAGAATGCCTTATAAGCAGTTTTTACTGTGCAATTTTGGTGGTGCTGCGGTGTGGTCAACTACTATTGTTACTTTGGCTTATTTTCTCGGTAAAGTTGTTACTTTAGAAGAAATTGTTGGTTGGATAACTCAGTTTGGTATAGGTGCTTTAATATTAGTAATTATTACTCTTGTTGTTTGGGAATATAGACAAAAACTTTTGCCTTCAAAAGATTGAAGTTTGGCTAATAATTACTGATTACTAACTAAGTAATTTTGTAGGGCGAACCGATCTTATCAAAGGATAATCATCAGGATAATTTAGATATATATAAGATATATATGTTGTTCGTAATCCATAAAGACTAAAATTACCAAAGGTAAGTAAAAGTTTGTTATGCAGATTGGTAATCTAACAGTTGATGTAGTCAGAAAAGATATTAAAAACCTATATATCAAAATATATCCCCCTAATGGCGAGGTAAGGATTGTGTCGCCTCGCAGATTGGATGATGCAACTATCAAAAAATTTGTTATCGCTAAAAAAAACTGGATTGAAAAGAAACAGAATAAATGTAAAAACCAACCTGTCACATATGCCAAACAATACGTATCGGGAGAAATCCATTACTATAAAGGCGATCGCTTTTTACTCAACGTTATTTATTACCAAGCATCACCAAAAGTCATAATCAGAGATAATTATTTAGATTTGTATGTCAGACATGGCAGTATTACAGAACAAAAAGAACAGGTATTAATTAGCTGGTATCGCCAACAACTAAAAGCCGAACTTCCTAGCCTGATAGCTAAATGGGAAAAGATTATCGGAGTTAAAACTAATGATTGGGGAGTCAAAAAAATGAAAACCCGCTGGGGTACTTGCAACACTCAAGCAAAGCGAATTTGGCTTAATTTGGAATTAATAAAGAAGCCTCAACATTGCCTAGAATACGTCGTAGTTCACGAACTAGTACATTTATTAGAACGGGGTCATGGCGATCGCTTTTATGCCTATATGACCAAGTTTATGCCTGAATGGAAAACGTATGAAAAACAATTAATCATGGATAGTTGATAATTGACAACGAACAATTAATTATTCAGACTCTAATATTGATTCAATTTTTGCTTGATAAGTTTTCCATTCAGAAAAAGCCTTACTATTAGACTTAACATTTTTCTTTAACAAAATCACCCCGTCAGAGAAATCTATAACTCCGTATTCTTGTTTGTCTGTAACTGAATCGATCAGATTATTAGAGATATTAAGCCAGTCTCGATCTTCACCAAAAGCAGGCACGTATTGTTCCATTTGCCAAAGATCGACAATGATATAGTCTACTTGATTGACTTCTTGCTTGTCGTTCCTAATCTCTAATCCTGGTATGCGAATTATTTCTCTTCGACTAGAAAGGTGAGGAATTATGTGAGTAGAGGCAGAAACGCTTTTGTCATCAGGAATTTGTGCTAAAAGCTTTTTAATATGGGGTACGTGCTGCCATTGCTTCGGTGCAGAAACATATACCGTTGGGTTAATGGCATCAGGAATTATAAAAGATAATGTTCTACTGGGATTTGAAGTAATTGTAAAAAAGATCGACAGACAAATGCAAAAAATCCAAAATTTGCGAAACTTTGGTCGCAATTTTCTGGGTTTACACTCTTTTAAAGGCTTATTTATATTCCCAAAACCTTGTCCTGCCCACCACAAAATTGCTCCGTAAAATAAACCAGGAGTGACGCTCATAGCGTAGCGAATCGAGATTACTAATACGGTTTGCCCTTTACCTAATAGTAGCTTTAATAGTGGAAAACCAGCGATCGCCCAAGACGCGGGGGCAACAGCAGGAATAAACGCTAAGGGCAGCCATTGACCCAATAAATATTTAAATGTATCAAAAACAGGGGTAAACAACTCTACCAACAGCAAACCAGGGCTAGTTAGCATGTTCTTGATGATTTCTAGGGTAGAGGCTTCATCTCCATCAGCATACTGTCCGAATCTTTCCAACATAAATCGTTTAGAAATATCATCGGAAAACATTGGCATAACCAGATTAGTCAATGCAACTATATAAAGAAAACTAAGGCTGCATACTGCCAAACCAATACGGGGAAATCGTCGGCTGAGAATCATATACATCCCAATCCCAAAAAGAGTGATTCCGCTGTCTTCCCGTACTGCTAAAACACAGACTATTAAAATTCCAAACAGCCACCACCAACGTTTTTCCATTGCCAATAAAAGGCTGAAGATAAACAATGGTATTTGAGAAATATCATGAAAGTTGGCTAAGGTAGGCCCAAATACTGCGTTTGCACCGTAAAAACTGAGGGTAATTAAAATAGCGATCGCATGTTCTAAATAAACTCTAGCCAAAGCATAAAGTACTAATCCTGCTGCGGTAACAAATGTTGCTTGCAAAACCGTTAGAGTAGCAGGATGGGGAAACAAATAATAAATTGGCAACCAAATTAATAAGGCTGGGGTAAAATGTTGTCCCAGACGATGATATGCCACATAGGGTACTTCTTGACTATGAACAACATTAGTAGAAAGTTGTGAAGAAAGAGTACTTTGAAAAAAGTTACCGTGAGTACCATTCCAAAAGACTTGATTAAAAATTCCTTGATCGTAAGAAGAATAAAACGAAAAATGACGATGTAGTGTTAAGGATAGGGTACATATAAAAAAAGCGATTGCCGAGCAAATAAGAATTTTTTTCTCAGAATCGATACTCAATTTAGATAACATTTTCATTCCACAGAATTTGCTCGCTACATTTTATCTATTCAGACTAACTTTTGTGTCAAATCTAAAATTAATCTAAAAAAAATATATCTTTCTGTTAGCAAAAACAAGAAACTTCTGGCAATTTTAAAGTTCTATTTTAGAATAGAGATGTAACGGAAACTTTTTTGTCTCCGTTCACTCCTCACACCACACTCCGCTCGAAAATTTTGTCGGGCGGTTTTCTCTTTAAAATATTTTTCATACTTTTGACTGTTCCTCATACTTTAGATGTAAAGTCTGGTTGCTTAATGCAGTCTTCACCATTGGCTATGGTAAAATTCTGTATTATTGATTAGGATTTGTGGGAAATAAGGACTTAATAAATATGTCATCATCAGCCGCGCCAGTAACAGATGCGAGTTTTCCAAATGAAGTTTTAGAAAGCTCTGTCCCTGTACTAGTAGACTTTTGGGCCCCTTGGTGTGGCCCTTGCCGTATGGTTGCTCCTGTAGTGGACGAAATTGCCGAGCAGTACGAAGGACAAATTAAAGTAGTCAAGTTAAATACTGACGAAAATCCCCAAGAAGCTAGACAGTATGGTATTCGCAGTATTCCTACCTTAATGATATATAAGGATGGACAACGAGTAGATATGGTTGTAGGAGCAGTACCCAAAACTACCTTGGCAAATACATTAGAAAAGTATCTTTAAACTTTTTCTTAGATATTCAGGGCAGCTTCAGCAAATCTTTTTATGGGGTTAGGCTGAAGCAAAATTCTAGCTGTCTGGACAATTGGTATGGTAACTGCCGTTTGTGTAGCATACCTTTCAATTGTTTCTCAAGATAGTTGATTGAGTTATCGATGGTCTTTATTAGACTCAACTTTTGATTTTTTCAAGATACACTGGAACAGGTTTGGTAGATCGGTAGTTAGGGCTAGATGTTAACAATTGCGATCGCCAATGATTCTACTATTTATCAACTCAAAAGCTAGAAACTTCTCTTCAATTTGATTTCTCTTTTTTTAGATATTTTAGATATTTATTCGCTTCAACAAAACAAACTAGCTGTTTAATTGTTTGGCAAATCCATAGCGAAATAAGAACCCGTTGCAACCTCGAAGCATCTTAATAGCTCTAAATGTTGTGTTACTATCGTTACAATTAATAGAGTCAAATCATTGTAAGTGATAGTTATATGGCTTTATCTTCTTCCAACGACTCAAATTTACTCGATCGACAGCTAAAAAATTTGCTTGCAGAACTATAAGCTCATCCCGATCGCAAGTACATTCAAAGAGCCTTAGGAGCCATTTTAAGAATTTCTGCATCAGATACCGAACGTCTTAATTGGAAAATACTAACTGCATCCCTAGAAGATATGGAGCAGGGTTTTCAAAAATTTTATCCTTATCGACACACCAGAAAAATCGCTATTTTTGGCTCGGCTAGGACTTCTCCCCAACAAGCTGAATATCAATTAGCGGCTGATTTTGCTCGCTGTATTCCCCAAGCAGGATTTATGGTTATTACAGGAGCGGGCGGCGGTATTATGCAAGCTGGTAATGAAGGTGCAGGTAGAGATAATTCCTTCGGCTTAAATATTAGACTCCCTTTTGAACAGGGTGCCAACTCTGCTATCAATGGTGATGATAATTTAATTGACTTCAAGTATTTTTTCACCCGCAAACTCTTTTACCTTAAAGAAAGTGATGCGATCGCACTTTTTCCTGGCGGCTTTGGTACTCAAGATGAAGCCTTTGAAACTCTCACCCTTTGTCAAACGGGTAAATATGGCCCTGTACCTTTAGTATTGGTTGACAAGCCAGGAGGAGACTATTGGCACTCGTGGAACAATTACATCTGCCAGCAATTAAAAGATAATGGTTTAATTAGTCCAGACGACCCTAGCCTTTATACTATTACCGATAACTTGGATGTAGCTTGTAAAACTATCAAGGATTTTTACCGAGTTTATCATTCTAGTCGTTACGTTGGTAAGCTATTGGTTATGCGTCTCAAACTAGAGTTATCTGATGCCGCAGTCGAATCTCTCAATCAGGAATTTAGCGATCTTCTAGTTGAAGGCAAAATAAATAAGAGTGGAGTATTGCCAGAAGAAGTTAAGGATCTAGAGAGTGCAACCTTGCCTCGCTTAACTTTCCACTTTAATCAGAAAAATTTGGGTCGTTTATACCAGTTGATTTCCAAAATCAATCAGCTAGGGGATTCTTGTAGTGCGACGAAGCACCCAGAGCTTAAATAGAGTATTTAATACCAGAGATAATCTTAGTAAACAATAAAATAGCAATATTAAGCTTTGTGTAAATATCCACCTATAATCTCAATATTTTCTTTATATTTGCTTCGATTGAACTAAGATTTATAGTGTTGCTAAAGTTCAACTACGAGCCAAACAACATTACTTATTAAGAGGTCAAGCATTTTGAATATTACATTATTGCGCCAAACCTGGAGTTTAATAGAAACTACTAATGCCTCAGAATTGTTGGAAATCGGCGAAACAGAATTAATACAGCGATTATTAAGCAGAATAGACGCTCAAAAACCCTTAGCTGATAAAGAGCGCGTCTGCTTAAACGATTATCTTCACTCTAAAATTAGTTTAATTAAAGATACGGCTGAAGCGCGAATGGTATCTGTTTAGTTACCATTGACTTTGAATTAAATATCTTAGATTTTACGCCAAGTGCTATAGCTCCAGTCAATTAACCAAATTAGCTGTTTGATTTTGGCTACTTGTAATTGAATTAGGTCATAGCGTTGACGAATTTGATGTATGTTAGTTTGCCCTTGATAAATCACAGTTGGGGTAGCTTTGAGTACGAGATTAAAATAACCTTCATAGTTAACTACAATAGTATTGATTCTGGCTACCAGTAGACCTAATTGCCAAACTCTTAAAGCTATATAGATATTGAGTAGAGTAATTGAGAAATTAATAGCAACGATTAGATATATCATTAAGTGCTTAAAATAGAGCCAGATTAATTTAATCAATCAAAACGAATGAAACTGCTAATTCTCAGTAACGGTCATGGCGAAGATCAAATTGCTATTCGCATTATAAAACAGTTACAAAATGTTAACCAAAAACTAGAATTAGCAGCTTTGCCCATTGTGGGACAAGGCTACGCTTATAAAAATTCTAACATTGCGATCGCAGGAAGAGTACAGCAGATGCCTTCTGGTGGATTTATCTACATGGGCGGTAATCCACTATGGAAAGATGTCCGCGGTGGTTTGGTTAAATTAACCCTAGAACAAATTAAGTTAGTTCGTCAATGGGGTAAAAGTGGTGGTGCAATCTTAGCCGTGGGAGATATTGTCCCTTTGCTTTATGCTTGGTTGAGCAAAACAAACTATGCCTTTGTCGGTACGGC
>CAKZYI010000430.1 GCA_937884735.1 uncultured Pleurocapsa sp. | reverse complement strand
AATGCCCTAGGTAAGCCAATTCCCGCAGTTATTATTACGGTTTTACGCATGTTTGTCCTCTATATCCCTCTGGCTTATTTTGGCAGTCGTTGGCTGGGGTCAACAGGAATTTTCATTGCGGGGACAATTGCCAACATCTTAGTGGGAATTGGTGCTTATTGGTGGAGTCGCCGAGCTTATGTGAGTAAAAATAGCCTAGTAGAAGTTTAGTCAAGCTTGTATTACTCAACGTCAGTTCGGGTTAACAGGATTAGTTTGTTAAGGTAGTCATTAGCCTTGAACCATTAGCTATTAGCTTTTAAAAGATTATTCAATAAATGCTTTTATAATTCAGAAAAATCTGGTGGATTAAGATGTTGCGCGGGATCTTCATATTTGCCATTAACTATCAATCGAAAATCTAAATGCGCCCCCGTTGACCATCCAGAGCTACCAACTTGGGCTATTTGTTGGTTTTTCCATACTTTCATTCCCTCTTTGATCGTAATGGAACTGTTTTTTAAATGACCATAAGTACCCAGGGTGCCGTTACCGTGGTCTATCTCGATCCAGTTACCTAACTGTCCGCCACAAAACAAATTGCCAAAATCATAACAACCATCTACCACTCTGGTGACAATGCCATCTCCCACTGCCACCACAGGAGAACCTAATGGGGCACCATAGTCAATCCCTTGGTGGAACTGGAGTTGATAGCTGTAAGGTCTTCTACGCCAGCCGAAAGGACTAGCAATTCTTTTGGTTTTTGGTGCAGGATTAGCTAATTTGGTGTTTTCGGGTTGAAAGGTGCTGTCTGCTGTGGGAAAAGAGACAATTAAACTGCTGCGAGATAATTTGGGAAACTGCTTGGGCTTTTTCAGTAAGGCTTGTGGCTGAGTTGAATTATTAGTTGGGTTGTTGGATACAAGAGTTTGACCTCGATCTTGGACATTTACTGGACTATCAAAAGAATTTTGCCAGGAAAAAATACATTTTGGATCGGTTAAATTTTGTAGTAACCTGCGATCGCTATTTTGCTCAAAGTACTGTTTTTTTTCTACGTTGGGTCTACATTTTTGAAACATAGAACCCGATAATAAAATCGCCGCTACATCTTTTAACCATGCTCCTGAAGAAATTTCTGGCTCATCAACATTGCTGGTAGACGAAGACACGCAGTAAGACTTTGCTGTAAAAGAAGTGCAAGAATTATCTAAGTAAAAATTTTTATTCTTTGAGCGAGAAAAAACAACTTTTGTATTGCTTGTTGCAATGGCATCAGCAAAGGTGATGGGTATTATTGCCGTTGCCAATAAGCCCAATAGTATAGCTCTCGTCATTTCTTAACTAGCTTTTTTATATTGATGTGCAATCCTAATAGTACTTATCTCCTACATTACTATCTTTGAATATCTTCACATATTTTATAGTTTTTAAAAATCTTATTTTTACTCGTCTACAAGGGATAATACAAAAGTACAGTTTGAGTTAGATTATTTATGACATATCGTTCCACAATATTTTCTCATCCCCAGTTACGCCAAGTCTGCCTTGTATCAGCAGGCATAAGTATGGCGTTCTTGTTTAATGGTTGTGGCTCGCAACAATCAGCACAGTATGAAGCCACAGCAAAGGCAAGCATTACTTGGCGAGTGCCTTATTATGAAAATGATATAACCAATGACAAGCGACCAAGATATGAAGAGTTTGAGTCAGTTTCATTAGTCAATGTTAATGGACAGAAGCCAGAAGGAGCAGTTCGTCAAGACGATAAGGGAATCTGGTGGCCAAAAGAACCTCCTCGACCAACTGTAGATGATATTGAAGGAGGAAAAAAGAAAGGCTATGAAAAAATTGGCAAACCTGAAGCATTGAGACAAGTGGAATACCGAGTTAAGTATACCCAAGACGGAGAACGAATTAATTTACCTACCAATCATTCTGTATATCGCAAAGTAGTTAAATCTTATCCAGATGTTCCTCTCAATTTTACAATGGGGATTAATAATGGCTCAGTTACTAAAGCAACTCCTGTTACAAATTAATTGTTAGCCAGAATATAGCTTTGATTATACGAGCAATAGCTCTATTCATTTCAAGTAACGAACCTATTATGTAACTGATAGAATATATCAGTATCGAAATGAAGTAAACTGACCAGTATATCTAGTAGTATTTATGACCACTTCTCCTGAATCAACCACCGCAGATGAAGTAAAGTATGGGGAAAGAGCGATCGAGGAAGGAGAATTAGTAACTTTCCCTAATCCCCGCATTGGTAGAAAATTCGACGTTAACATTACTCTGCCCGAATTTACCTGCAAATGCCCTTTTTCTGGCTATCCTGACTTTGCCACTATATATATTACTTATTCTCCCGATCGCAAAGTGGTAGAGCTTAAAACCCTCAAACTCTATATTACTAGCTATCGCGATCGCTATATCCCCCATGAAGAAGTTATCAACCAAATCTTGGATGATTTTGTTGCTGCATGCGATCCTCTAGAAGCAACTGTCAAAGGCGATTTTTCTCCCAGAGGCAATGTACATACGGTAATTGAAGTACATCATCAGCAGTCAGTTAATAACGATCGGTGAACAATTGACAGCGAACAGTTACAATGTACAAAGTAAAGTTTTGTTAATGTAGCTGGACAACAGGAGAAAAACACATGTCAAAAGCTGATATCGAACCAAGCGTAACTCCCGATTTGGAAGATCCTAAATTTGGTTTAAATTCTTCTTCAGAGCGTTTAAATTCTCGTGCAGCCATGATTGGTTTTGCAGCAATTTTATTGATTGAATATTTGACAGGAAAGGGTTTTCTAGCTTGGCTGGGTTTAATGTAGCTAGATGAAGACAGACAAAGAAAAGTAACAATTTAAATTTAAATTTAGATTACAGTTTGTTGTTACTCTATGAAATTCAAGCAAGGTGCATACCAGCTAAGAAAATAAACATGCACCTTATTTTTGTGGCTATTTTAAAGAATTGGAATTACTTAAATTAATGACTGAATCAGTTATTCCCCCCAATCTCGAAGCTTGCGGTGACGCGATGATATCCCCTGATTGGCCTTTATTCTCCAAACAGACTATCGTCAACTCTTCTCCGCTTCAGCTAGGGATAATGGCTTCTGGCAGTGGTACTAATTTTGAAGCGGTAGCCAAAGCGATCGCAAATGGCGAACTGAAAGCAGAAATAAAGGTTTTAATTTATTATAATCACCAGGCAATAGAAAAAGAACGGGCTGAAAAATATAATATACCCAGCGTCTTAATCGACCACCGTGATTATCAGCAAAGAGAAGACTTAGACAGAAAAATTGTTGAGGTATTAAAATCCTATGGTGTAGATTGGGTAATCATGGCAGGATGGATGCGAATTATTACTCAAGTCTTATTAGATGGATACCCCGAGCGAGTAATCAATATTCATCCTAGTTTATTGCCGAGTTTTAAAGGGATTAGAGCAATCGAACAAGCATTGGCAGCAAAAGTGAAGATTACTGGCTGCACCGTCCATTTGGTTAGTTTGGAAGTCGATAGCGGTGCAATCATCATGCAGGCAGCCGTACCTGTTTTGCCTAATGATGATTTAGACACTCTCCACCAGCGAATACAAATACAAGAACATAATATTTTTCCTAAAGCGATCGCAATTGCCGCTTTTAAGGAACAAGAACAGAAATTTAATTGATCTAATCTCGATCTAAATTTAACTTACCCTGAGAATAACCAGTAATAGATTTAGGAATGTTGATTGCAGGTTGATCTACAGCTACAGCTAGCATTACCTGACCAGAAATATTGTCAGAATTAACCTTTGCCACATTGAAAGATAAAGGAGAAAACCCTGGAATGATTCCTGATATACTAGCTATTATCGAAGCAGCGACCGCGCTACCACCCCAGACTAAAGTACGCCGCTTGTGGTGATGGCGATCTATGGACTGAAAAACCCCTGCTGCGATTTCTGCCGTAGATTTTTCGTCGGAAGGTACCACAAAATTTTGTATTTGACCCTGTAAATTTAGTAGCTGAGTATAAAGTTGCTTAAATTCAGGATCGCAATCGAGCCAAGCTTGCACCTGTTTTTTCTCAGAAGGAGATAGTTCTCCATCAATATAAGCACTCAATAATTCAAATGAGTCTGGTGTTGAATTGTCCAATTCGGTGTACTTGTCTTCAGCTTCAAATTCGGATGTCATTCTGCCATCACCACTAGCTTACAAATATATTTTTTAATAAAAACCTTTATACCAATTTACTCGTCATCAAGATAATTTTGCAACACGGATTGAAGCTTCAATCTTGCTCTGGCAATTCTAGACTTTACCGTACCTAAAGAAACTCCAGTCATCTCAGCAATTTCTTCATAGGGTAATCCCTCAATCTCTCGCAGTACTATTGTTGTACGGAAAGTTTCGGGCAATTGAGCGATCGCAGTTTGCAGATGCTCATAAAATTCTCGTGTAGCCAAATCATCATTAGGACTAGGAGCATCATCGGGTAGTTCCCAACTCATTTCTCCATCTTCTACATAGCGCGGTGCATCAAGAGATAAGGGAGGACTAACTCTTTTGCGTTTGCGCAACTCATCGTAAAAAAGATTGGTGGCAATACGACTGAGCCAACCGCGAAACTTAGCAGGATCTTGGAGGCGATGAATATTACGATAAACTCTGATCCACACTTCCTGAGCTAAATCTGCTCTTTCCTGCCAATCTGGAGCCAGATGGTAGAACAGTCGGTTCAAGTGAGACTGGTATCTCCGCAACAATTCAGCAAAAGCAATTTTATCAGGCTGGCTATCTGCTTGACAACATACAATAAGATCGTAATTAGAGAGTTTTTCAGGAGACACTACGCTTTTGGTTTCGTTCGCCTCGGCTCTTGACCAAGAGATAGGAAGAGATAGACTCATTAACTTAATTAACCTAAATTATAGGAGTTTGCAGTATATCTCTTTTAGACTTGAAACAAAACACAAAAGTTCCTCAACTCTCGTATCGCCTCCTGAATCTCACTTTGCACTAATTGATATTTAAGAGTATCTCAGCCTTACTTCTCATAATTAGGAGCATAGTCTTTAAGCAGGCTGCTTAGTTGTCCTGCCATATTAGAATCGCTTTTGGTAGTGATAGCCTGTCTTTCAGGAAAGAATTCAGGTCGATCTAGATAACGAGGAATCGCTTCAGTTACCTGTTCTTGGATCAAAGTCTGTAATTCTTCTCTAGCTCTTTGACGTTGATAGTTTGCACCTTCTTCTGTAGTTGCATAGAGGGGTGGCAAACGATTCAAAGCATATGCTGCAATATCTCCCACATCCAAAGAAGTATCGCTGGTTTGCTCGATCTCAGCCACGCGAGTAATAGCTTCGCTTAAAACCAACTCTTCCATAACATTAATAAATTGCTTGCGAGGAACAGCAACCACTTCTCCTGTTAACAATGCACCCATGAGCTTGTCCAAAGCCATGTATTCTTCCACAGAAAGCTCGGCAGCCGTATCGCAAATTCTCCCTACTTCAGACTCCATACTGGGAGTAAGATAGCCATCTTGTAAAGCTTGTTCGACGATCAAATTAATTCCCATAAATCAAATAAAAATAAAAAATTGCCTTTTAACCACACTTCCCGAACCATCTTAATCGCTATTGCCTGGAATCGAAAAGATATCAATCAAATTAATATATTTGTAACAAAAGCCAAAAAAATCAAAATCCAATCAAATTCTTCGTCTATTCGATCGCACCAAATCTCCAAGGCACAGGACTAACCGCTACTTGATTGACATATAAACCCCAGTGGAGATGAGGTCCAGTAGAAGCTCCTGTAGAGCCAATCGTACCAATGAGTTGGCCTGCCTTGACCATTGTTCCTTCTACCACATTAATATCTTGCAGGTGCATAAATACACTTAAGACTCCTTGCCCGTGGTCAATACCAACAATATTGCCATGAACGTGGAAACCTTCACTTTCTTTGCCCACCAAGCGGACTTTCCCTGCTGCGGGGGCAACTACGGGAGAGCCATAACCCCCAGCATAATCAACCCCTTTGTGATAGTAGTCATTAGCAAATACGTTATTGTAATAACGGCGTATACCAAATTCCGTAGAAATACGCGCAGCATTAGGACGAACAAAAGAACCCTGCCAAAATTTTTGAGGAGTTACTAATTTTTTGAACTCTTTAACTCGATTCAATTCTAATTGAGTCGCTGGGCGAGAAGCTTTGCCACTCAGCCAAATACGTTGAATAGGGAAAAACTTATTTTTAATCCAAACTCCGATATTGCTGGTTTGGTTGTCTCCTTTCACGTTAACAGTAATTTTGCCAGGAACATTTAAAGGAGAAGTTGGAATAAAAGCTCTATAGTGATCATTGTCAGGAAAAACAGGATAGCTTATTTCACCAACGCTAACCTTGGGAGAAACATCAAAATTGTCAGTCTCAACAATCACCGAAATAGTATCTCCCTGTTCGGGAGTTTTGGGAAAAATCTCTACCTTTAGAGCTTCGGCTGGAGTTCCAAAAGCCAACAAGATAGCTGTTGTAATTCCTGTTAAATTTAAAACTTTATAACGATCGCTATGACGGCATGGTTTCATTACGCTCATCCTGCTAAGAATATCATTTACCATTGAATAATTTAGTTCCGAGTGTATTCTAGCTTTAGTAAAATTGCAGCAATTGTTGCAATATGTAGCAGTTAAGGGTGCAAGTTTTTTGTAGGATGTTTATGTATAGGGAATTTTTTAGTCTTTCTCGATCTGCCAGATAGTAATATATCAAAATATATCGATCTGGTAAGTGCGATAGCTTGAGACTACAAGAATTGCTCAAGCTTTACCTTTTGGGTAAGGAAGGGTACTCTAACCCGTGAAGGACGTGGATCTTACAAAAACAACTTTATAGATGAGCATTTCTAATTCTGTGGTAGAACAACTGCTAGCAACTTGTGCAGATTGGCGACCGCAAATGTACTTTAAATCTTCTTTGACAGCGTTATCTCACGCTATGGAAGACCTGGTACTCAATGATTCTGATACGCCCTTGGTAGTTGCTAGTTTTCAACGAGAACGTTTTTATCGCCAAGAAGCTCATCGCTACAAAAGAATTTCTCACAAAACAGATCAAGTATATGTTTTGGCTGCACCAGAAACAGATTTTAGCAATAGTTCAACAGACTACGAACGGGTTGCTTTTGAAGCTAGTGATGCCTTAGCTCAGGAATGGCATTTGGTGATTATTGGAGAACATTATGCCAGTTGTTTAATTTGCCGAGAAAAAAACGTTCCTGTTTCTAAACAAGACAATAAAATCTCAATTGATTCTAATCGCCGTTTTGAAGGGATTTGGACATTTGATCGCCAGGTGACAATCTCTGCTGCTAACATTATGCTCGATCGCATTGGTATATATCGACCAGAATTGGAGTCTAAACTAAATCTAGCTCGTCAACTATATTTATCCGATACAGAAACTTTGAATCCTGGTATTCCTATCGATTCTCCCCTGACCAATCCCGATCCTTTTGTGCAGCGATTGGTAACTTATCTTCAAGCTAGTCAATATAAATTATTAAAAGCTAATAAATCTTTGGCAGCAAAGCAACAAAAAGAGCAATTGCTCAATTCTGTCACGGACGCAGTAAGGCGATCTCTCAACATCAAGCAGATTTTACAGGTAGCTGTACAAAAGCTAGGAGAAGGAATTGGAGTTTGTCGCTGTATTGTTTATCGCTGTCATGAGGAAGACACCACCGCTACTGTAGATCGAGAGTTTATTAGTCCTGGAATCAAGTCCGTAAGGGGGCATCAGTGGCAGTTAGTCAATAACCCTTTGTTTGAAGAAGCGATCTCTACCAGAGAGACAATTAGCATTGACAATGTTTCAGAAGACAAAAGAATCAATGAGTTAGCCTTAGAAAAAGGAACAGGAGAATTCTTTCTAAATATAATACAAAATTACTCTATTTCTTCCTGGTTATTAGTACCAATATTCTATCATGGTAGGTTGCTAGGAGACATAGAAATCCATCACTGTGAAACCGAACCCATAGCCTGGAAAAAAGAGGATGTGGGCTTAGTTGATGCGATCGCAACTCAGGTAGGTGTAGCCCTAATTCAAGCCGAAGCCTATGCAGATTTAGAAGACCTCAACGAACAGCTAGAAGCTTTAGACCGCACTCGTTCTAACCTCGTGGCAATTGTGGGTCACGAATTGCGAACTCCTCTTTCTACCATTCAAGTATGTTTGGAAAGTTTGGCGAGTGAACCTGATATGCCTCCAGAATTAAGCCAGATTATGCTGGATACGGCACTTGGTGATGCAGAAAGAATGCGTAATTTGGTTCAAGACTTTTTGACCCTATCTCGTTTGGAAGGAGGCGCAGTAGAGTGGAATTTAGAAACCCTCTCAATTACTGAGTGTATTGATTTAGCTGTCAGCAATGCAAAAGCTCGCAACGAAGGCTCTAGTTTTCCTAATATCCAAAATTTAACTACTCCTCAAGATTTACCCTTTATACAGGTTGATGGTGAATGGTTAGTAGAAGTATTAGCCAAATTACTAGATAATGCTTGCAAATTTACTCAAGCAGATGGAGAAATTGCGATCGCAGTCAAAACCAATGGCGGGAAAGTCCTAGAAGTGACTGTTTCTGATACGGGGAGGGGTATTGAAACTGGTAGTTTAGAAACCGTCTTCGACCGATTTTATCAAGAGGAAGGGGCATTGCGGCGTAGCGCAGGAGGAACGGGTTTAGGATTGGCTATTTGCCGACAGATAGTTAAAAATTGGGGGGGGGAAATTTGGGCAGAATCACCAGGCAAAGATCAAGGCAGTGTCTTTCACTTTACTATTCCTATTCGGGCAATTAACTACAAATCTCAACAGTCCAAACCAAAAAACAATCAACTGGCAGACAAGAGCAAAAAAATTAACAAAAAGTAATAGAAATAAATACTGTTACAGTTTTTGACATACTCAGCTTCATGACATTAACTCAATGATAGGATGCCGTAAATACCTTTAAATCGAGGATTTTTATTAACATGGCAGAAGAAATTAAGCTTTCTGGCAAAACCCCAAAATTTGGCGGAAGTACAGGTGGCTTGTTAACCAAAGCAGCAGTAGAAGAAAAATACGCTATTACTTGGACAAGCAAGAAAGAGCAAGTATTTGAAATGCCTACTGGTGGCGCAGCTATTATGAATGAGGGTGAAAACCTACTTTATTTAGCTCGCAAAGAACAGTGTTTGGCTTTGGGCGCGCAGCTAAGAACCAAATTCAAGCCTAGAATTCAAGACTACAAAGTCTATCGCATATTCCCCAGTGGTGAAACTCAATATTTGCATCCCGCAGATGGCGTATTCCCCGAAAAAGTTAATGAGGGTCGTGAATACAACGGCAAAAAAGACCGTAGAATTGGTCAAAATCCTCAACCAGCTACGATCAAATTCTCTGGCAAAGCTCCTTACGAAGTTTAACAACAACCAGATAAAAGATAAAATCAGGAAGGACGAAAGGTAAACAGATTGCTTGCCAGTCCTTCTTTTTTTGCTTTTATTTCCTCATTCCTTCAAAAATGATCTCTCCCAATTTCGACCAATTTAGTAAACTGGCACAACATGGTAATTTCGTACCTGTATATCAAGAGTTAGTAGCGGACTTAGAAACCCCTGTATCGGCTTGGTACAAAGTTTGTGCAGGTCAACCTTATAATTTTCTTTTGGAGTCCGTAGAAGGAGAAGAAAAGCTAGGACGCTATAGTTTTTTGGGTTGCGATCCGATGTGGGTATTAGAAGCCAGGGGAGCAAAAACTACTCAAACCCATCGTGAGGGAAATATTACGGAATATGAGGGAAATCCCTTCGATATTTGCAATGAATGTTTGGCGACTATCAAACCAGTAAAGCTTCCCGAATTACCTCCTGGTATTGGTGGTTTATTTGGTGTGTGGTGATATGAATTATTTCGCTGGATTGAACCACTAGTTCCTGTTAACGATCCTAAACTAGACGATCTTCCTGACGGTGGTTGGATGCAGGTTGATAATTTAATTATTTTCGATCAGGTTAAAAGAAAGATTTGGGCAATTTCCTATGCCGATCTTCGCAACCCTGATATTACTTTAGAACAAGCATACCAAGATGCCAGCGATCGCGTTAGCAAATTGATGCTCAAGCTTCAGTTACCTTTACCTATTGAAGCCAAAGCTTTGTCTTGGAAAGCTTCTCGTAATATGTCAGATGATTCGGGAATAGTCTATTGCAGCAATACTGACAAAGAGCTTTATTGTGACAACGTAAATAAAGCTAAAGACCATATTCGTGCAGGAGATATTTTCCAAGTAGTCTTGTCTCAAAGATTATCTACTATTTATAAAGGTCATCCTTTCAATCTATACCGTTCTTTGCGTTTGATTAATCCTTCGCCCTACATGAGTTACTATCAGTTTGGCGATTTGGAATTGATTGGCTCATCCCCAGAAGTTATGGTCAAAGCTGATATTAGAAGCGATGGCAAAACAGAGGCTACTCTTAGACCCATAGCAGGAACTCGTCCGAGGGGGAAAACTAATGCTGAAGACGATGCTTATGCAGAGGATTTGCTAGCAGACCCAAAAGAAGTAGCAGAACATATTATGCTGGTGGACTTGGGTAGAAACGATCTTGGTCGTGTTTGCGTCAAAGGTAGCGTTACGGTGGATGAATTGATGGTAATTGAACGCTACTCCCATGTAATGCTTATTGTTAGTAATGTCGTTGGTGAATTAGAACCCGACAAAACAGCCTGGGACTTGCTTAAAGCCTGTTTTCCTGCTGGTACAGTCAGCGGTGCGCCGAAAATTAGAGCGATGGAAATTATCAACCAGCTCGAACCTGAAAGACGAGGTCCTTATTCTGGGGTATATGGCTACTATGATTTTGAAGGTCAGCTTAATAGTGCCATTACCATTAGAACGATGATTGTTAGACCATACAAGGAGAATCAGTGTATGGTTTCTGTCCAAGCAGGTGCAGGGCTAGTTGCCGATTCTGTTCCTGAAACTGAATATCAAGAAACCCTGAATAAAGCCAAAGGTTTACTAGAAGCTATCAAAAGCGTTAATTGAGCAACAGCATAATTTTGATAAAATTATCAGACATACTAATTTTATGATGTTTTTTGGGAAGACTAAGGCTGATATAAATCGCTTAAGTTAAACTTGAAAAGAAAGCAAACCATACAGTATCAATTAGAAATAAAAGCGATCGTATACAAGATCGTATGTTCTTATAGATTCTGCTCGTTTTGTTGAACTAGATTCATCTATGATTAATCGCTAAAATAGACGAGTCCATATTTTTCTGAACAAGTAAACCGCGTATTTTTAGTCCTACTAAAACTCATACAACCAAGGTCGATGACTGAACTAACTCAAGATTTATCTTTGGCGCAAACTTTTTCCCTTATTGATAGTTACGCTTTTGATTTAGGCGGTGATGATGCCAAACAACTCATAGAATCCTGGCTTGATACCCATCATGCTAGCTGGATTAGACTAGCAACTATTGAAGCCTTGTATCTTGGACGCTACAAAGCAATCTCTATTGAACATATTCTGAGTGTTTGGTCGCGAATTGGAACTCCCAATACTCACTTTACTTATGAGTTTGAAAGGCTAATTTGCCGCAAACTGCCCAAACATTTGAATGATTTATCCAATTTAACGGCTGACGAATCACAAAACATAATAACTACATCAAAAAATACATCAAAGTCTAATTTTGGCTATCTTAGTACTCAGGAGATGGCTAAAGTAGAATCTAGTCCACATGCTGTTAACCACGACGAAACCCTGAATTTGGAAAAGGCTTTCCATCAGCCAAAAAGCAATGGTCATAACATTCCAATAATTTCTGCACTGAGATTCCCCTATCAAACTGACTGGTCAGAATTTACAGTAGGACACACGATGATTCATCAGTTTATTCCGATACCCGATGTATCATCTTTTTTCAACAAACTCAAAACATTTGGCGAAGAAAAGTTAGAACGGCAGTGATTCATATTACAATATGTAAAGATAAAACTGCTTTTCGGGAACTAGAAATTTGATGCGCGTAGCAATTGTTGGTGCAGGATTAGCTGGTATGGCGACAGCCATTGACTTAGTTGATGCGGGTGCTGAGGTGGAAATCTTTGAATCTCGTCCTTTCGTGGGTGGGAAAGTCGGTAGCTGGGTAGATAAAGATGGCAATCATTTAGAAATGGGATTGCATGTATTCTTTGGCTGCTATTACAATCTGTTCGCCTTGATGGAAAAAGTCGGCGCAATAGACAATCTTCGTTTGAAAGACCACACTCATACTTTTATTAATGAAGGTGGCAGAATTGGGGAATTAGATTTTCGTTTTCTCACTGGCGCACCATTTAATGGTTTGAAGGCTTTTTTTACTACCTCTCAACTTTCAACGGTAGATAAAGCGGCAAATTCTTTGGCTTTGGGTACGAGTCCCATTGTGAGGGCGTTGATTGACCCAGAAGGAGCAATGAAAACTATTCGCGATCTAGATTCGGTTAGTTTTGCCGACTGGTTTCGCAGTCACGGTGGCTATAATGGCAGCTTGAGAAAGATGTGGGATCCTATTGCCTATGCTTTGGGTTTTATTGATACAGAAAATATTTCAGCTCGCTGCATGCTAACTATTTTCCAGTTTTTCGCTACTAAGACTGAAGCGTCAGTATTGCGGATGTTAGAAGGCTCTCCTAGTGAGTATTTGCACAAGCCAATAGTAGATTATTTAGAAGCACGAGGTGTGAAAATACATACTCGTCGTCGTGTCAGAGAAGTTTTGTATCAAGATAGTGGAGACAAGACAAGAGTTACAGGAATTGTAGTTGCTAATGGTGACGGAGAAGAAACCATTACGGCGGATGCCTATGTCTGTGCTTGTGATGTACCAGGAATCAAAAAAGTAATTCCCCAACAATGGCGCAAGTGGTCAGAATTTGACAATATTTACAAGTTAGATGCCGTACCTGTTGCTACGGTGCAGTTACGCTTTGACGGTTGGGTAACGGAATTAAACGATGCTGATAATCGCCAACAGCTAGAGAAAGCAGTAGGTATTGATAATTTGCTTTATACTCCCGATGCCGATTTCTCTTGTTTTGCCGATTTGGCTCTAGCCAGCCCTGGTGATTATTATCGAGAAGGAGAAGGTTCTTTACTACAGTTGGTTTTGACTCCTGGCGATCCTTTTATCAAAGAAAAAAATGAGGATATTGCTAACCATGTTT
>CAKZYI010000429.1 GCA_937884735.1 uncultured Pleurocapsa sp. | reverse complement strand
CGACTAACAGAAACAATAGTTTTACTATCGGGACTAATCGCCACATCTACCACCCAACCATTATGCTTTAAGATTTTGTCGGGTTGCCAACCGAGATTAGAATTGCGCCAGAGTCTCACTGTGTTATCGGTAGCTGCACTAGCCATCAACTTGCCATCATTAGCCACGGCGATACTATATATGCGATCGCTATGTCCTAAAAGACGGTTATATTCTTGGATTCCGTATATTGATTGTTGCAGGGCAGTATTTACTTGCTGGATTAGGTTTTGATTGACTCGCCAAGATTTATTTAGCTGTTTTTTGGCTTTTATGGCTGCAATCAAACTATCTAATTTTTGGTTGGAAGCAAATAAGGCTTCGCTAGATCGAACCAAGGTATTAATATTACTCAAGTTTGTCTGACGTGATTGGAGATAAAAACCCCCCAGCATGGTTAAAGAGAAAGCAATAAACAGTCTTTGCCATCTGACTAATTTTTTTTCTTGAGCTAATTTTTTCTCTGCTATTTCAGTTTTTTGAGCTAATTTGGCTTGTTTTTGTTCTTGAATGCTTAATAATTCGCTTTGCCGTAAAAAATCTTTTTCTTGTTGAGTAATACTGTATTTTTTTGCCCAAGTTTGTCCTTCTATTAGAGCCTGTCCGCGCAATAGACGAGAGGTATCCTGACGATCTGATTTCAACCAGGCTGCGATAGCATTATGATAGGGACTAAATGCTGCCAACTGCTTGTCGATCCAACGGCGATCAAATACTCTTTCGTAGATAGGATTGCTAACTTTTAGCTTGCCTTGGTGGGCTGTGACTAAACCACTAAGACGTAGTTCAACCTGTTCTTCACTACCATCAGTTGCGATGCCTTGCTGCTGTAAAATTTGCTGATATAGGGTAAGAAATCGCGCCCTATTATGAGCACTATATAACAGGCGATCACGTATGGTTTGAAGGTGTTCTGGTTCGTCCTGAACTTCCCAGTTGTCTATTATATAGTCTTGGATTAACTGAGTAAGATTATCGGCTAATTTCCGATGGCGTACTGCCAGAGAACAAAGTTTTTGAGATAAAAAAGGTTGTCCTTTTGTCCATAACAAAATTTCTTTTAAAATTGTTTCTGGAGCATCGAATTGAGATGACAGACCTGATAATAATGGCTGTGCTTCAGTAAAATTAAAACCCGTGAGTTCTATTGCTCGACCAACATTAAGAGGACTTAGTTTTTTATCTTTTCTCAGACTAGAAGGAGTGGTAACACCTAGCAAACAAAAAGTTAAACGATTATATTGCTGGGATTAAAATCTTTATTCATAACAATTGCGAATTAAACTTAATAACTCATCGCGAAAACTCAGATTAATTATATTATCAACTTCATCGAGAAAGATAACTATATTTTTTGTACAATTAACTAATAAAATATCTTCAATAAATCGACTAAACTTTTGCACAGGTGATAGTTCTGAATGCGATCGCCACCAAGCAAGGTCGTCATCTATACCTGGAGTTAAACGCAGTTTGCGCCATAATTCTGCTGCCAAGCCACCATACCACTGCTCGGAGGTTGCAAATCTACCTAAGATTCCCAGGTCGATTGCGACACATTTAAAACCCTCTTTAACAAGAGTTTTCATGGTTCTAACTCTCAGACTAGACTTACCCATTTGCCGAGAATTAAGTACGTAACAAAACTCTTGTTGTCTTAATGCTTCATAGATATCGCGATCGGCTTTTCTAATAATATAAGTTGGATGCCCGTAGCGTAGACTTCCTCCCACTTTAAAATAGTTATTACCAGCCATTAATTATTATTTATTGTTTATTTTTATTATTTGATCGTGTTATCTGTTAGCGTCTAATCTGGGTAAAAAATAAAGTTTAAACAGTTCGCAACTAGGTACAACACAATTGTCTCGCGACCATTTGATTAATCCCATACGATAAAGTTGATAACCCAAGAGAGTATCTACCTGTAATGGTTTAGGGCTATTTAATATTTCTATGAATATTTCAGTCAATTCAATATTAGATTTTAAGTTAATTAAGTGATGTCGTAGATAGCTACTATAAATTCCCGTGTCGGCTGTAGCTTGCTGCAATAATTCATCTAGATTTAGTTGAGAACTACTAGATAAAGTAGATAAGATTAAATCTACTAAATAAGGTTGTCCTCCCAACATAGTCATCAGGCGATCGCTTTCCTCTTCTGATAAACTTAAGCCATAAGAATCAGCTAATTCTATTAATTGCGATCGCTCTATAGGTTGCAATTCAATAGGAACACCTACATTAAACGGCGACTGATTAATATCTAAACTGCCAAAATCTTCAGTAGAATAAACTACTATCAATCTTAATTTTTCCCATAGTTCATCATTGTTCGCTTCCTCGTGCCAACTACGTAATAAATAAAAGAAATCTTGACTAATATCTGGATAGTTTAATAGGCGATCTACTTCATCCAAACCTAATACTAAGGGTTGTTCAATCTGCTCTAAAATTGTTTCTAAATATCTGGTGCAGCTTAACATACTCCCTCGATCTAAGCTCCAATAATCATCTAAGTTTAAATTTAGATCTAAAGCATCATTAAGATAAATACAAAACCAGCGCAGAAACAAATCTAAACCAGAAAACTTACTTCTTTCAATTTGCAATAAATTAATATGAACTGGGCGATATTCTTGGCGATCGCTAAACTCTAAAATGTTATTTAACAATCTGCTTTTACCCATCTTACTAGGGGCTTTTATTCTAATTAAAGCCCCAGGTTGGGTGATTGCTTGACAGCACTCTCTATTTACAGCGGGTCTAATTAAATAATCTTGTTTATATTGTATATAATCATTAGCTTGGCTTTGAAAATCTGCTATCAACCAATCTCTAACAATATAAAAATTGCCTGCCCCTTTACTGATTTTAGGGCAAAAGGGCTTGATATTTTTGTATATATTAGTGGAGTGTTTTACAAAAGCTTCACAGCTATTAACATCACTCAATTGCCAAATATCTTCTATTTTATTTTGCCAATTATCACGAGCAAATCTAGTTGTAAAAACTCTAGTTTGGCTAGTCGTCAATCCTAAAGAAATTGCCTTACTTTCCAGAAAAATATTCCACTGTTTTTCAAATTGCCGATCAAACATTTGCCAGTTTTTAACTATGAATACAGTATCAATATAAATGAAAAGGTCATAATTTTTTGGTAGCTCTGCAAAAATTCTACTTATCTTCCACTTTTATTCCACTTATCGATTTTGAACGCTGCAAATTTTCTATATTTTGTGGATTGTATAGCCTAATTCTTTTGCCTATATTGAGTTTGTGAGCCAAAACCAGCGGTTTCTCACCACGCACAAATTCAGGAGCAATATAACATGACTTTCCTTAACGGTACTCTTTACGACGACGATTTAAGCGGAAACTCCACCGACAGCTATGTCTTTGGCGACGGGGGAAATGACACTCTATCTCTTGGCAATAATAGTAACGCTATTTTAGATGGTTGGACTGGTAACGATACTCTTGTGGGTAATGACCATAATAATTTTTTGTTGGGATACACGGGAAATGATAGTTTAATCGGCGGTGGAGGCATCGATATTTTGCTAGGAGAGTGGGGAGACGACATACTTAACGGATACGGACAGACAGCCTATGAATACGACTATCTCAGTGGTGGTGCTGGTGCAGATGTGTTTGTGCTGGGGGATGAGAGCAATGCCTTTTATCAAGAGATAGGTTATGCCACAATTATCGATTTTGACTCACTTGAAGAAGATAAACTGCAAGTTTTTGGCAGTGCAAAAGATTACTCTTTCTCCGAATACGATGGTGGTACAGATATCTACTATCAAGACAAATTAATAGGTCATGTAGCCGATCAAACAGAGATTACTTTAGAAAATGATTTTAATTTTGTTTAATCTTTTGCCCTAAAGGACTCGCTCCGAGACTGAAAGGAATCCTTTAGGGCATTGCACAAATTAGACGATCGCATCAAAAACCTTACTTAGTCAAGATTGAGCCTGATAAAAATTCTAGTTTTGCTATGATTTCGTCCTTATCTATTTAGAGACAAGGAAAATCATTATTCTCCACTAATTTCACAACAATATTATTGCAAAATTCACCATGAGATTCTTATCCAAACTCAAGAATGCGAGCTTCTTTCTGCTAGGTTTGCTGTTTACTTTGTTTACTCTAGCGATTCATGTAAATGCAAATACAGCTCTTACTCAATTACCTTTTTATTGGAATGCGATCGATGTTGCCATTGATGTTCAAAACAACGGCGATATGTTAGTGACCGAGACTCAAGAATATGTATTCAATCGAGAACATAGCAATCAAAGATATCGTTATATTCCTCTCAATAAAGTAGACGATATTACTGATGTTACTGTTGCTGAAAATAACAAGATTATTCCCAGTCAAGTTGGCAAAAAAATAATCAATTATGGATTAAATGGCAACATGAATTAAACCCTCCAGAATCCCATACTTTTGTCATCAAATACCGTGTTATTGGGGGATTACCTACAACTCCCCATACTGCTCAAGTTTACTGGAAAGCTATATTTAGCGATCGCAGTGCGCCAATTCAAAACGCGAAAGTAGCCGTAAAACTGCCAAAATCTGTAGCAGGAAAAATCAAATCCTATAATTCCTATCCCCATTCTATTCCCGTATCTTCTCAAAAATTAGACGAGCAAACAATAGAATTTCTGGCTCAGAAACCCATACCCCAAGGGCAAGAATTAGAAGTTCAAGCCGCTTTCCCCAATGATGTTTTGAATATACAAAAACCTTATTGG
>CAKZYI010000428.1 GCA_937884735.1 uncultured Pleurocapsa sp. | reverse complement strand
CAAGCCGCATCTCTTTTTTGGTGCGCGTTCCGCACGAGCAAAGCTCGAAGTCGCGTCTAGCGACGCTTTGAGCCTATCGGCTCTGCCGCCTTGCGTCGAACAGGGCTTCGCCCGAACGTCTGCAAAGCAGACTTGAGACGCAAAGCGTCTGTGGGTCGCACCGCTTCGGTGCGGTGCGAGGGTTTGGATCGAGGTTTTGGGAGTTCATCTAGACTTGATGGCTAGTTGATGTTGCTAGTGCATAACATCAGTTATCAGAAAAAAAAATACCTGAGTCATATGACTCAAGTATCAAAAAGACATGCTTTTTTATATAGTATTTTTAGTTGTTAAGTAAGTTTTGATTAACACTTGAAGTTTGGGAATCAAGATAGTCATCTTGCCAACTATTGTTCTTTTCGCTCAATAACAACATCAAACCAGTAAGAGACAAGAAAGAGAATGCTGCTGTACTCACTAAAGATGCAGTCATGTCTGAATTACTAGGCTCATCTGGTAAATCTGGTTCTGATAATAATTGAATAACTGGAAAATTGGAAGAATCATCTTGTATACCAGATTGAGCTATTTTCGAGGTTAAGACAGCTTCGGCGAATTCGGCTTCGCGCTCAAGATTCTCTAGTGGCAATTTTTCTTGAGCCAAATATTTTAGATGATAGTTGAGCTTTTGAATTTGTTTGTCTAGAGTTTGACTTTTGACGTTAAAATTTTGTCTACTTTGACGAGCTGCTATTAGTTGTCTAGCCATAGTTTCGCGGTCTTTATTATCGCTAGAACTTTTTAGGTTAAGTTGCTCTAGGCTGGAGATTGCGATGGGCTTACTCAGAACAAAGCTACCCCGCTCTTTAAGAGCCGCTTCTACCTGCTGCAATTTTTCTTGTTCGTTAACAACAACGGGAGCATTGTCAGTAAATTTAGCTTGTAAAGCTACCAAATTTGCCTTAATACCATTATAGTCTTGAAGATATTGTTGAAATAGGCGATCGCCTTGTAGATTCAAAGCATCGTCTGCTTGTTCTGGCGATAGATTTAAACTACTAGACAGTAGTTGAATGGAGCTTTCTGCTTCTCGCAAGTCTCTTTCCGTTTGATTTTGCTCCTCACGCAAATCTTCGATTCTTGCTGCCAAGTCACTTACTATGTCAGGAGCGATCAAATCTGAATCTATTTTACGCTGGTGCAAACGTTGCTGTAACTCTTGCAGCTTGCTTTGTTCGGTTTTGATTTTGCTGCGAAAATCTTCAGATTGCTTTTTAGAGCGATCGCTTTTAAGAAACTCGATCTGCTGTAGCTTAGACTGGTGTACGGCAAGAGCTTTGGATTGAGCTTCCTCTGGAGAATCGCCATCAATACTAAAAGAAATAATTGAAGAGTCATCTACTATTTCTATTTCTGGTTCGCCGAAATCATCTGACGATACGCCTACCATTTTTGCTGCTTTAGATAACACAGAAGAGCTGTTTGCTAAATACAGTATGTTATTACGAGGATCTAAATCTTCGACAGTATTATCAACGCTAAATTTCGCCTTACCTACTTGGGGTATATTGAGATCGACCTTTGCTTCACCAGGTAAAATGAGCGACCATTCACTGGTATAAATAGGTGCTTTACTCTTGATGTAAAGTAGTGCCAACGACCAAACACATACATTGACAACTGCCCATCCACCAAGCCATTTTTTCCAGTTGATTTTTTTGGGCGTTGGCTGTTGCCAGGACTCATTTTTGGTAATGATAGAGCCGTTGGTCGAACCCATGCTTGGTTGCCGATTGAGACCTATGTCTAAATCTTTTAACTCTTCAAACTGTAGTTTACGATCTTTAGTTGGATTGGATGTAACTGCTCTAGTCCCATTGGCATTAACTGAGACTACCTGTTGTTTTTTCAACACTGGACCATTTATTAGGGCATAGCCTTTATAATTTAACCTCTCCGAATTTTGCAATTCATCTGTGGAAAGAATTTTGAGAAGATAGCCTTTTGCACCTGCGTTTATAGATCTATCAACATATTCTTCACTATCAAAAGTACTCAGTACCATAACTTTGATATCGGGAAATTTTCTGCTGATAATTTTGGTGGCATCAATACCATCCATATTAGGCATCTCGATATCTATTAGTACAATATCTGGCTTAAAAACTTCAATTTGTTCTAGGGCGATGTTGCCATCTGTGGCAATTCCTACCACCTTCATGTCATCCGCTTGCTCTAACATGTAGCGCAGCTTTTCTCTTACCACTTTTTGATCGTCTACGATGAGAATGCGAATCATATTTTCAAATGCCTGATATATATTTTTTTAATTAATAATGTTACTAATGTTACTTACCTGATAATTCTCTTTGATTAGAGTTTGATAGTCTTCTCTACTTGATTTAGATAATAATTTAAAATCTTACCAGAATCTTAAAAATTATTGATATAAAATAAAAAACTTTTTCAGGTCAGAAAAATAAGATTGAAATTACATTTGTTATTTTTGCACTAGAAAATGAGTATACAGATAATTCCATTGACAAACTGTACTCTTTTATCAGAAGAACCTAACTCGTTGTATCCAACTATTTTTTGGTTAAAAACTTATCTAAACAATTTATCATTTGCTATAGTTATCAGAACCGTAAACATCATAGCCAAGTCTCATATTATTTAACCTGTCCTATTGAAGATAGATTGAATAATATGAGAGAATCTTCTTACTTAGTTTAGAAAACACATTAATATCAATTTGAATAGTACGATCATAAAATTTGTCCGCATAAAGTTTTTAGGCAGGATTTGCTTGTAAAAAGCAAGTCATAATCAGAAAATTCATGAGAACTTATTAGTTTATATACAGGTTCTTATATTAGTTGGGTACCACTATAACCATCTGTCCCAAACAAAAGTTTCTGGTTGCCGATTTTCGGTGCGTGGTTTGCTTAGGATAAGAGCAAAAAAAACCACAAAATCTATCTTGAGCTTTGACTTTCAGTCTTTATGCAGAAGACTTATTCCATATTTATTTAAAAGCAAAATTCAATATATAGCAAACAATTAACCACAACTTGAATCTTAGAACAGAATAGTCGATCTTTAAAATATAAAAGTCTACGGCTGATTCGCCAAAACATTCAAAAATATTATATTAATAATTTGAAAGCCATAATAAAAATTTTTAAATAGTAAAAATATATACAGTTTTATGATAGCTATACTCGATCGCTCAAAAAATTCCCTCAATCAAAAAATATACTGGTTCATACTATTTCTAGTTATTTTTATTCCATTTGAAGATTTTATACTGAAATTTTTACCAGTTCCAGATGCAGTTTACTTTTATACCCGTTTTTTGAGCGAGGTACTAGTATATGGCGCATTTATCGTTGTTTCTCTTCAAAAAGTAATTGATG
>CAKZYI010000427.1 GCA_937884735.1 uncultured Pleurocapsa sp. | reverse complement strand
ATTTATCAACAAAAAGCACCCACTAGAAAAGACTTAGACGACACAACTATCGATCGAGTTTTATTAACCAATACTGTTCCTTATAAGCCACCAGGAAACAAAGCATATTTAGTTAAAGTAAAAAAAAGATTTCGTCCTTTTTTGGAGCAATTATTTGTCTTTCATTGGCAGGGAGATCAGGTAATTACTTTGGGTACAGAAGCTTTCAAATGGTTTGCTCCCTACGCTTCTAAAGGAGAACTAGATAGTTTTTTTAAAACAAGCGATCGCTATGAAAATCTATTAACCGTAAACATAACCGCCCCAGACGATTCAGGCATGACCCATACAAAAGCAATAACTCTCTTACCCTTGCCTCATCCATCGCCATTTTACCTAAATTACTATGCAGCTTTCACAGGCTTGTTTCAATAAAGTCTGTCACAAGTTGAGTTTTGAATAAATACTTTTAGATTCATTAGACTCAGTTTATTTTAGTTTTTTCCTAACTAATTAATAGACTTAGATCTTATTACACTTCGCAAAATATAAAAACATGGTATCTTATTATTTAAATAGATAAAATTTTGTTAACCTCGATACAAAACTTTAGAGAAATAAATATGACTAATAAGAAAACTGTTATATCCCCTTCAATTTTGTCAGCAGATTTCAGTCGTCTGGGCGAAGAAATAAAGGCTGTAGACCAAGCTGGTGCAGACTGGATTCATATTGATGTAATGGATGGTAGATTCGTACCCAACATCACTATTGGTCCAATGATTGTTAAAGCAGTTCGTCCTCTTACTACCAAGCCTTTGGACGTTCACTTGATGATTGTTGAACCCGAAAAATATGTCGAAGAATTTGCTAAAGCTGGTGCAGACATTATTTCTGTTCATGCAGAACACAATGCTTCTCCCCACTTACACCGTACTCTAGGTCAAATTCGCGAGCTTGGTAAGCAAGCTGGTGTTGTATTAAACCCTGGTACTCCATTATCTTTGATCGAACACGTTTTACCTCTTTGCGACTTGATCTTAATCATGAGCGTTAACCCTGGTTTTGGCGGTCAAAGCTTTATTGAAGAAATGGTGGGAAAAGTAGCCAAACTTCGTCAAATGTGTGATGAAAGAGGTTTAGATCCTTGGATTGAAGTTGACGGTGGACTAAAACCCAACAACACTTGGCAAGTGCTAGAAGCTGGTGCAAATGCAATTGTTGCTGGTTCTGCAGTATTTAAAGCAGATGATTATGCAGAAGCGATTGAAGGTATTCGCAACAGTAAACGTACTCAACCAAAATTAGCGACCGTTTAATTAGATAAGCTTGAAAAAACTAATATGCAAGATCTATAAGGTCAAAAAAAGATTCATTGATAACAATGAATCTTTTTTGTTTTGCAGTTAAATTTCTAAGAGTTAGATCTCAAACAATATGTTTTAAACAGATGATTTTATATTCATCCTTTAGTAAAAATTGAAAATTAATAGTTGTTTAATTGGGCGAGTTTTCAAAGTATTCCAACCATATGTAAAGGACCACTACCACTGACTAATTCAATTAATAAGCCAAAGAAACCAATCATCGCCAAACGACCATTCCAAACTTCTGCCGCAGTCGTCAAACCCCATTGCCATTTTTCTTGAGGATACATTTTCATGTTTTCGTTGGGATGAGTTACTTCACCAAAGGTACAAGGATCGGCATCTATAGATTCAACTACTAAGTTAGCTAAAGAATCAATAAAACCAGGATGTACGTTGAGTGCAGGAACGCGATGGAAGTTTTTGATTCCAGCTTCTTCTGCTACTTCACGATACTCCATGTCGATTTCCTGCAAGGTTTCAATATGCTCGGAAACAAAACTAATAGGTACAACTGCAAGGTCTTTTATTCCTTGCTCCCCCAACTCTTCTAAAGCATCATCCGTATATGGTTGTAGCCATTCTACAGGGCCAACTTTGCTTTGATATGCCAAGGTGTAACGGTTTGGCTTGCCCAAAGTTTTCATAATCAAACGAGTGCATTCTTCGATCTCTTTTTGATAAGGATCTCCTGCTTCTTCTACATAGCTTACAGGCACACCATGAGCACTGAAAAAAACATGTGCCTCATCAGGATTAGGAAATTTATTTAATTCTTGTTCAATCAAGTCTGCCATAGACTGCAAGTAGCCTGGATGATCGTACCAGGATGGAATGAGAGTGTAGTCAATTTCTTTTAATACAGCATCTTCTGACCACATTTCTTCTAAAACGCGGAAGCTAGAACCACTAGTACTGATAGAATATTGAGGATTTAATGGTAAGATAACTACCTTTTCTATTCCTTCACTTTTGATTTGGGCGATCGCTTCTTCGGTAAAGGGATGCCAATAGCGCATCCCAATATATATCTTGGCATCTTGTCCCATTTCTTTCAGCTTGGCTTCCAAAGCTTCGGCTTGAGCTTCGGTTATTTCTCTCAAAGGAGAACCGCCCCCAATTTCTAGATAGTTTTCTTGGGATTTTTTTGCTCTTAAAGTTGAGATTAACCAAGCTAGAGGTTTTTGCAACGCTTTAGTAGGTAATCTAATAATTTCTGGATCGGAGAACAAATTATATAAAAAAGGACGGACATCCTCTATTTTGTCTGGCCCACCCAGGTTGAGTAATAAAACTCCAATACGACCCATAGTTCTAATAGCTTATTTAAATTTTTTGTTTCTTTACTAATTTTAACAATATATCTTTTCTTTATGTTTCATTGTTCACAGTACACAGAACTTAATTAGTTTAGTGAATTGATTTAACATGGCTCTGACAGCATTTCATTGATGATTTAACAGCCCATTGTTGAAACATTAGACAAAATTATCTCTTAAATCGGTAATATGATGTCCGATGAGCAATAATTTATTGTTTACTATTTTTATATCATGACTATGATCGGCTTATTACAACCAGATTTGATTTTAGGTGCAACTATTTTCGATCTCACTGCACAAATGTTGCAAGAAAACGATATTGAAGGGTTAATTCTGGATGTAGATGAAACTTTAGTTCCTTTTAAGAAGAAAGAGGCTTCTGAAGAATTACGGCAATGGATAGGAGAAATTAGGCAGACTACGCCGATTTGGTTGGTGAGCAACAATATTAGTCATGCTCGTATTGGCAATATCGCCAAGTCAATTGATCTACCATTTATTTCAGCCGCTAAAAAACCTTCTCGTCGCCGACTCAGAGAAGCCGCAGATGCCATGAATCTACCTGTAGAAAAAGTCGCAATGGTAGGAGATAGATTATTTACTGATGTATTAGCAGGAAATCGTTTAGGATTGTTTACGGTTTTGGTCGAGCCAATGGTCGATCCTCTTGTTGCAGTCCGCGCTCATCCTATTCGCGATTTTGAAATATGGCTATCTCAGTTATTGGGGGTATCTTTGGTTGCTAACAAAGATAGCTTAACAAAAGGCAATGATTCTTGACTTGAGTAAATATAAAGAAAATATTACGAAACAAACCTTAAGCAAATATACCTGAGATTATACTTTTATATTAAATGAGGTCAGCTAATATATAGACCTTAAATATAGTAGAAAAATAACAATGTAAATGATACTGACTCGGTACTATATCCTGGTTGGTATCATTTATGTTTTTAACATCTTAAATCCGCCAGATTGAATAAAGTTTATAGTTTGCTTGATAACAATATCCTTATTCATAATAAAGCTGTGACTGTAGGGAACTACAAGGAAGTCTTTCATTCCTGAGACTTTTGCCCTGTTAACTCCTACTTTTCCATCATCTGCCCCAGGGATCAAGTAAGAGTAAAAAGGATTATAACTGCGATCGCCAGTAATTATTCCAGTCTCGAAATCGACACTACCAAGACTGTTAGGAATTGAATCTTCTTCTGTTCCCAAAGATAAACCAGCCTCGCCATT
>CAKZYI010000426.1 GCA_937884735.1 uncultured Pleurocapsa sp. | reverse complement strand
GTCCTTATTGGAATGAAGAAACTTGTTTTGGCGAACCTGGCGATCCTAACTATAGTTGTACCACCCATGAGTTTCAATGCACTGATGGCTATTCTGGCAGAAAAGGTAGGGATGGAAGAAAAGGGCGCAATGGAAAGGATGGCATTTTAACCCTAATTAATTTGGATAAATCTCTCTCTCCCGATTTCCCTGAAGTAACTGCACCAATTAGTGAGTTAAAAGGTAGAGGATTTACTTTGTCAAGAAACATTTGGGAAAACAAAGATAATGCAGCTTCTTTATTTGCACCAGGTTCAATTATTAGTAGCAAATACAAGGAGTTAGTAGCCCGTCACGAACATTCAGTACTAGTGGTTTGGGATGCGCCCCAGCCAGTAGAAAATTTTAGCGATCAACAAATTACTCTTAGTTTAAAGGGAGAAAATGACGCAAATATCTTTTTACCTGAAGATTTGTGGCTAGAAACTAGAAGTGTCAAACGAGATAATTTAACCGAATTATTTGTCTTTAATGCAGTAAGAAAAAAAGAAGTTGCCGATCTAACCATTGATGGTTTATTTGGGCAGGGAGCAGGTTTAGAGCTAGATGTCTTTGATGAAGCCGAACAATCTAATCTAATCGCGACCGACTTTTTGATTAAGTACAAGGTAGGTGAAAAATCAGAAAACAAAAACTTTTTTGGTGGTAGTAGTACGGTTTATAAAACCAAATTTGAAGGCTCCATTCCTCCCGAAGCAATGGTACAAAAAGAAAATTTGTTCACTTTGCAGTTGGGTAAATTACCAATTTCTCCTGAATATCTCAAACCAGGAATAAAAGTGGAATTAGAGGTAATTGCCAAACGCTCGTTGGGAAAAAATTCCCAAGTCAAAAAATTGTCCACTCAAACTACCATAGAAAAACCTAATTCTCAGTCTTAATTTATGAAGAAAACATCATCATCGGAGGAACAACCATTTATTCCTAGCGTAAACTCTTTATGACTACTTTGATCGCTTTATTAACCGTATCATCTTTGTCAGAGATAAATATCGTTTCGGCTTCTGTACGTTGTGCTACTACTGCACATATACAGGCAGCTGCAAAACCGTAAACTCCCGCCATTTTCAACAGAGTACCTGCTTCCATTTCATAATTCAAAATATTGAGGTTACGATAGGTGGCAGTTATTCCCTTTAACCACGGTTGGAGATGAGCATTAGCCGAAGATTCCCTTCTTTCCTGTCCTTCATAAAAAGTATCTACTGAAGCAGTAATTCCCAAATGATAAGGAATGTTTAATTTACGGGCAGTTTCGACTAAAGCTACTGTTAAATAGGGATCTGCAACAGCAGGATATTCTATGGGAGCGATGTCTAAAGCTGCACCTTGACGACATAAGGCTGCTTGAGATACAACAATGCTGCCCACCAAAACAGAAGGTTGAATTGAACCACAAGTTCCAATCCGAATAAACCGCTTGATGCCTACTTGCACTAACTCATTGACTACAATGCTTAACGAACTAGCACCCATTCCACTAGTAGCGACTAGAATAGGCGTACCATCTGACAAATTGCCTAAATAACTATGAAGCCCTCTATATTTTGAAAGAAGTCTGACGTTTTGTAAATAAGTATGAGCAATATATTGCGATCTTTCTGGTTCTCCAGATAATAGTACTGTTTCAGGGGCATCATCACCCAAATCTGACTTACTAAAACCAATATGATAAAGTTTCATCTTTAGAATCTGGTTATAAACTTAAACACTATTAGAAATCAAAAATTAAGTAAACGTCAGTCTAGCACTCATTCTTATCGATCTTTAAACTACTATTGACTAACAATATATATACGATGCTAACTCTCGAAAAATTTTCTGAAATTGTCTCTAGTTGTAAGAATAGTACGGTAGGTAAACATTTACCCAATGCTTTATATGTCCACTCCGATGCTCTAGCACACCTTGACCCTATACTTAAAGACTATGAGCGTCAAGGAAGAAACCTAGTAGCGGACACCAGTCACGCCACTATTATCAAATTTGGAATAGAAAAACCCAAAATTTCCTATCTGTATTATCCTGATTTCGACAGCGATCCTCATCCTCAGCTACACCAAAGCATTGTGGTTGATTTAGTCGAAGAACAAGTTTCCGTTCGACAATATCACAATTCCCATAATCCTCCTATTCTTCATCGCAAAGAAACCTTTGTTACTCCTGATTATCCTTTATATGAAACCTTTGCAGAATTAACCAAAAAAGAAGTAGCTTTGGGTTTGCTGGATAATTCTCGTCATATTGGTACGCTGCAAGAATGGACTCGTGTATTGTTGCAACAGGGAATTTCTTTTGAAGATCATAATATCAGTTGCCCTGTTAATTCTCCCTTGGCAAAGAAACAAACAGTTTTGATTGAAAGACACAAAGCCGCTTTAAAGCGATCAGAATTATCCCGTCCTGTTAGGATAGCTTTAGAAGCTGGCGTGTTTAGGGAAGAATATAGCTTTTTTGACTATGGCTGTGGTCATGGAGAGGATGTCAAGTGTATTAATGAGCTAGGCTTTGATAGCTCTGGCTGGGATCCTTTTTATCGCCCCGATGCTGAGATAAAGCCTGCTGACGTAGTTAATCTTGGCTACATTATTAATGTTATTGAAGATATTGCTGAAAGAAGACAAACTCTAATCGAAGCTTGGGACTTGACCCAAAAAGTATTGATAGTCTCTGCTCAAGTTTTAGTAGACGATCGCCGTCGTGGTTTAATAGCCTATGGAGACGGTGTAGTCACCAATCGTAATACCTTCCAAAAATATTACGAGCAAGAAGAGTTAAAGTTATATATCGATCAAGTATTAGAAGTTGACTCGATTCCTGCTGGCTTGGGAATGTACGTCATCTTCCGTCATGAAGCTGAAGCCGAATCTTTCCGCGCTTCTCGTTTGTACTCTAGCTTGAGCACTCCCAAGATTCAGGCAAAAGTTAGAAACTTTGAGGACTATCAAGAATTATTGACTCCTTTAATGGATTTCTATACCAAAAGAGGGCGTTTGCCAGTTAAAGGAGAGTTGGTTTCAGAAGCGGCAATAAAAGCTGAATTTCGCAGCTATCAAAGAGCATTCAAACTAGTATTACAGGCGACCAATCGCGATGAATGGGATGCCATCACAGATAAACGTCGTGATGACCTGTTAGTATACCTGGCTCTGGGTAAATTTAGCGGTCGTCCCACAATTAGGAAACTGGCTCCTGAGATAAAAGCAGATGTAAAAGCCTTGTTTGGTAGTTATAAACAAGCTTGTACCGTGGCTGATTTATTGCTGCTCCATGTCGGAGATATGAACAAAATTGCCAACCTCTGTAGAGAGAGTAAAATCGGCAAACATCTCAAAGATGCGATCGCAGTTCACGTTAGCGCGTTGGAAAAATTACCGCCCCTTCTAAGATTATATGAAGGCTGTGCCAGTCGCAATTTTTATCGCTTAGAAAACGCCAACATTATTAAACTCTACTACAACAAACCCAAAATTACTTATTTGGTTTACCCTGAATTTGATACTCTGGCTCATCCTACTCTAAAAGCAACAATGGAAGTAGATTTACATAATCTATCCGTTACTTATCATGATATTTCTGATGAAACCAATCCTTTGATTCTGCATCAAAAAGATGCTTTGGTTGCACCTGATTATCCTAGTTACAAACAGTTTGTTCGTCTAACTAAAAAAGAACAAAGATCGGGCTTACTCGAAAACAGAGATGCGATACGCCGTTTACATGGTTGGTTGCGCCGTTTAAGAGAGTATGAAGTCAAAATTGAAGGACACAAACTAAGTAATAAGTAATTAGTAATGAGTAATTACTACTCTTGATAATCACTTTGGATTTCTACATCCAAAGTGTCTTCATCAACATGAATATAAAGGACATTGGGGCGACAACATACTTGACAATCTTCTGTATAAGATTGTTGCATTCCCGCACTTATATCCACGAAGGTACTATTAGTTTCGCCACAAAAGGCACAGACGTAATCGGCGGTAGTTTGCATATTTGTTTAATTATTAATCGATATTGCTTCGTTTAGGTGCTAAATTAAAGTTTTTTCAGATAATGCACCATGTAAATGTTGCCAAGGAAGAACTCTTGATTCTGCATCCCAATGGTCGTGAACATAGTAATCTAGAGTGGGTATTTGTCCGCGCAATTGTTTAAAAGCGCGCTTGTAACTTCCTACAGACTCGCCTAATTCTCTGGTTAATTGAAGCAATTTCCCCAAACGGCGAGCTCCACGAGAAATTAATCCTTGAATAACTGACCAGTTATAACTTTCAGGACGAAAATCAATCCCCTGTTTGCGTAGATTTTTCTCTAAATATTTCAATCGTTTCTTGGCATCAGGGTTAACACCATACCATTGAAAGGGAGTGTGAGATTTAGGAACAAAAGTACTGCAACCAAGAGTTAAGCGTAATCCTGGTGCAGCTTATTTAATTGCTGTCATCATCGTCACTGTTTCTTCTACATCGCTCATTTCTTCCATGGGAATACCTACCATTCCATAGAGCTTAAGAGCTTTCAATCCGCCAGCTTTAGCATTGACTGCTGCTTGGATAATTTCTTCGTTAGTCAATTTTTTGTTAACAATTTGCCTAACTTTTGACGAACCACTTTCTACAGCAATAGTAATCGAACGAGTATCTCGATTAGCCAGGGTTGAGGCTAGCTTTTCTGTAACAGTATTGGTGCGGACAGAAGCAATACTCAAACGAACATCTTCATATTGAGGCTGAGAAGCACCAAGTAAACCTAGTCGTTTGGTAACTTTTAAACCTATTTCAATTGATTGAATCAAAGAACTTTCAACTGATTCGATGCGAAAGGGCAAAGTGAGATAGCTAGCCAGGCAAAAACGGCACATTTCAGGACAACTACGAACAACTTCTACCATATAGATATTTTCCCAGGCTGCTTTTTCTGTCACCACAGTAGAAGTAGAGAGAGTATTACCTCGATAAGTTTGTTTCTGCACTTGGGAGGGAATATCAGCATCTATTGGCGCGATCGCTTTTATTTCTCCATCCCGACTATGGTAGGTTATCTCATATAGGCTAGGAATATAAATTCCTGGCACTTGTGCTAAATGACGCAGTTTGGTTTGGCGATCTGCATTTCTTACTTCTTGATAAGCATCAATAAAACTATCTAGTAAATTCTCTCCGTCTCCTAATAAAATCACATCAAAAAAATCAGCAAAGGGTTCGGGGTTAGCAGTTAAAACAGTACCTCCACCAAATACTAAAGGATGATTATTTGTGCGATCGCAACTATGAAGAGGAATATCTAAAGATTCGAGTAAATTGAAGATATTAACATAATCTAGCTCCCAAGATACAGAAAAGCCTAGTAATTGAGGATTTCTGGGTAAAGGTTCGCTCAAATCTGTAAATAGACGACTGACATCAACATCCGAACGCATTGCTAAAGTTGCCCAGACAATCTGGAAACCTAGACTAGTAATGCCGATAGTGTATTCATTGGGGAAAGCAAAAATTGCAGGAATAGCGTTATTTTCTGGAGTTGCAGGGTTAAATAATAAACGTTCTTGTTGAAATACAGACACAGATGATTAATTTCTTATATTGAGGTGATAGCTTACAGAATATGTACCTATTTGATTATCGATCGCTTTGGGACAATGCTGCAAAAATGTTATCTTCAAAACTATTAAACTAATAGCAAGCTATTCGTTGCTACATTATTAAGCTAATCCGATGCAAAAAGCGTTTAACATAAAATAATTTATGAATGTATTGAGGATAGACAGAACTATAACTATTTTGGCAGAACATTTGCTGTCGAATGGTTTAGACTCTGAATTTCGCAAAAAAGCCAAAGACATTTCACAACCTGTTTCTATCGATCATTTAAGCTATCTATCCAGATTTTTGCACAATCCGCCAATCAAACCTAGTTTTTATAGTGTTGAAAAATATGGTTTAGGCGGTTGGCTTAGTGCTTGTCAGTTTGCCATCTTTGAAATTATGTACAATCTTGGCGAGGCAGCACTTCCATTTGTTCGTGAAATAGCATGGGGAGAATATGATTGGACACAGGGTAATGCGATCGAGTTACTAATTCGTTTTGCATCCGAAGGTATTCAATCGAAAGAATTAGTATTAGAGATTAAAGAAAACTATCCTAATGTGCGTGATGAAGCTCAATTGTATGCAATAAAACATTTGATTGGTCAGTTAAAGACAAATCAATCACTTCAAGAGATATTCGATTTGCTTTTTGAAATAGAAGACTTCAAAGATGCTTATGATGAAATCTATCGATCCCAATCTTAATAGCTTATTCTGACAAAACTTATTTAGTTTCTATTTTTCGCAGTTTAAAATCAACTTACTGATTGTTCTGTATCTGCTGATTCTGACAGAATGATTGGTATGGCAAAGGTAGTCAGCATGACCATGTTGGTTACCCAAAACAAAAAAACCAGCCATAGTAAACTAAACCAAGGCTGACCATAATTTATCAACTGTAAACCCGAACCCATTTGCCAAAGTCTAAAGCCCGTATAAAGCAATCCAACTGCAACTACACTGCTTTTACATAGCCGACGACTAAAAACTTTTTCGCTAGCCAACTGTATACCAACCGTTAATAAATAGACGCTTAAAAACTGGCGAACAATTGGTACAGTCCAATAAACAGCTAACAAAACTATAGGAATGATAATTCCGAGCAATAAAGAGAGTTGTATCCAGATTTTAAGAAATTGCCACTGTTGGCGATTGAAATTCAATGTAGATTCAATTGGCGATCGCTTTTGCTTCGCTAATAAACCAAATGCAAGAGTCAGTAAAGTAGCAACAATGATAAAAAAGCAGACGACAAACCAATTATTAGGATTCATAAGAGTGTGCTTTGTTTAGATTAGCTTCACCTGTTTGATTATATTCATTTATTGGATGCTCAAAAAAAAGCGATGAGACCCCGCGTTATGCGAAGCGGTATGCTTTAGTACGCCGTCAGGCGCAAGGGAACGCTCATCAAGAAAGAGATCGCCTTGTACAAGGCGATCGCTTTAAAGTTTAATGGTAATGATTAATAATTAAAAGCCCACACCATTAGCATCAATACCAGCAAGCAGATCCAAATCACTTTCAGATAGAGGATCCCCACCCAAATTATCATACTGTTGAATCAAAGCCGAAGCCAAAGGCGCATTATAGCTAGTACCCACCTCATTAGTCACCCAATCATGACGACTATCATTGTGGGCAAAATCATTGGCACTATCAGGTCCGCCGACTACCGCACCATACAAAATATTCTCTTGAGGAGCGTGGGCAGACCCGCCCAAATTAGGAGCTGAACCCCGATGGTGTGGACTTTCAGGATAATTATCCCCAAACCCAATCATGTAGCTGAGGTTAGCTGGATTATCACCCAGAATATAATCCACTTGGTCATTGGCAAACTTAGTATAGCGAGAATCCTCTTTGACCGTATCATTATAAAGTTGCGCTAGATAAGCCGCCGAACTAGTTACTGGTACCGAACCCCACCTTGCACGGAAGGCAAAACCACCACTGGTATATTGGATATTGCCACCACCATTGATCCAGCTGTTTAACCAACCTTCTACCTGTCCTTTAAAGAAAGGATCTTCACTTTCTTGTGCCAAGATCACCGCCGCACCATAACTATGGTCGTCTACTGCCCATGACCAGTCTCCTAGTCCACCGACTTTGCTTTTGAAATAGTCTTCGGCTTTGGTTAGGTAAGACTTTTCTCCTGTGGCTTTGGCTAACCAGGCTGCTCCAGAAGCTAGCTCATCTCCATAACCACTCCAAGATGTGTAGAAGGGATTGGCGGCTGATACGGAATCGGAATATTTGCCTTGATATGTTTCGGCAAATTCATAAAGCTGTTTGGCATTTTTTAATAATTCGTCTGCGTACTGGTCATCTACTCCACGAAAGAGCATACTAGCTGCGGCTAAGGCACTAGAGGTGCTGGCTGCTACATCCGTACCTGGGTTGTTGGCATCGATATAAAATGCATTACGGGTGGTGTTGGCTTCGACTGTTTCGGGGGCACCCCAATAGCCGTGGTCGTGTGCTCCACCACCTTGTCCTACCTGTACCCAGAGTTTTGATGTTTTGCCCCCACTGGTTTCGTGGGCTTTGAGGAAGTAGTCTGTGCCCCATTTGACTGATTCGAGTAGTTCGTCGAATTGTCCTGCTTGTTTGTAGGCATCGGTGTATTCTACTCCACCCCATGCAAGCATGTTGACGGAGGCTGCCATGGGTTGACCGAATTTGACGTGGTCTCCTGCATCGAAGTAGCCTCCTTCTAGGTCTCGTCCTACGGTTGAGCCGTCATTGGTGGTGGAGTCACTTCGCCATTCGATACGGTTTTCCGGACCGAGAGAGCCTGAGCGGTTGGCTTCGAGGAAGAGGAAGTTTTTCTGTAGGGCTTCTCCATAGGCGAATTTTCCTTGTTGTCCGACGGTTTGTCTGTTGTTATCGGGAATATTTACTGTTTGGTTGTCGGAGTTGTCTGAGGTAATGGGTTCGACTACTGGCTCAACTATGGCCTCAACTATCGGCTCAACTACGGGTTGGGGATTGCTGGTGGAATTGTCGGTTATTGTGGGTTCGGTTGTTGTGGGTTCGGTTGTTGTGGGTTGGGGTACGACTACTGAATCATCGAAACTGGGGTTAAGAGCTTGTTTTCCTCCGTCTTGGACGATGAAGATGGGTTTGATTGTTTGTTCTTTTTTGAGGTCTACTTGGTCGTTTTGTCCGTTGATGGTGTAGCTTCCGTCACCGTTATTTACTAGATCTACTCCATAGGATTCGCTGATTTGGTAGGGTAGCTTGAAGTCTATTGTCCAGTTTTTGGCTTGTGATTGGGCTGTCAGGTCTACCTCTACTTTGTATCCTCCATTCCAGTCTTCTGGGAT
>CAKZYI010000425.1 GCA_937884735.1 uncultured Pleurocapsa sp. | reverse complement strand
CCTAATGATGGTGGCAATTATCGCTATTGTCATTGCCATGAATTCTAGTAACGACGAAAGAGAAGGCGGTAGAAGTCGCAGCTATGGTGGAGGAGGCTTTTTTGTACCCCGTTTTTGGATTGGCGACATTTTTTGGTGGTTCGATCCTGGCTACAATCGTCGTCGCCGTCAGCGTAGAAGAGAAGCACCAGGCAACTACAAAATGAATTTTCTGGAATCAGTTTTCTCTTTCTTGTTTGGCGATGGAGACCCCAATGCAGATATAGAAGAAAATCGTTATACAGCCATTGGTGCGGTGATTCAAAGCAATAAAGGGGCGGTAGTGGGCGAGAAATTGCACCCTACGTAGATCGAGCAGATGAAGACGAAGATTACATGCTTCCTATTTTGAGTCGATTTAATGGCTACCCTGAAGTTTCACCCCAGGGAGAAATTGTCTATTATTTTCCCGAACTCCAAGTTATGGCAAGCCGTAGAAAAACTCCACCTATTTCTTCAATTGGTTATCTCCAAGAAAAACTCTGGCGTTTTAGTCAAGCTGATGGAAGTCAAATCACCCTGGCTGCTGGATTGGGAGTACTCAATATTATCTTGGCTTTTGTCCTTGAAGGTTTACTACAAGACGGTGCGATTGCAGCACAGTTGGGAGGAATAGTTGCATTTGTTGATTCGATTTCTTGGTTCTTGTTTGGTTATGGTGTTTTGTATCTCTTAATTCCTTTGGTGCGTTATTTTTGGATTAAAGGACGTAACCCAAAAATCGCTAATCGCAATCAAGCAAGAGAACAAAGAGCGATCGCTTTAAGTCAGCCAAGTCAATCTTTACGGCAAAAAATAGCCTATGCTAGCCAGTTTGCCACGGAAAGAATAATTGGACAAAAAGATATTACCTACAGTACTGAAGACGATTTACTCGATCAAAATCTCAGAAACCAAGATAAAATCGATCGCGAATGGCAAAAGAAATTGGAATCTTAAATCCAAAAAGATTTAGCTACGTCTACAATTAAATCTACGACCTATCCATCTCGTTAAACAGCAATTAATCATTAAACAATGAGTGAAGTTAAAGCAGTATCAGGAAAAGCGATCGCCGTAATGGGGGACGATATCGATACAGATAGAATCATTCCCGCCCGTTATTTACGTTGTGTCACCTTTGACGGTTTGGGAGAACATGCTTTTGCCGACGACCGCTCTCAGTCTAATGGCACACACCCTTTTGATAATCCTCAACATCAGGGCGCAAGCATTTTAGTCACCAATAATAATTTCGGCTGTGGTTCGTCTCGCGAACATGCTCCTCAAGCACTATCAAAATGGGGTATAAAGGCAATCGTTGGTCAAAGTTTTGCAGAGATCTTCTTTGGCAATTGCGTAGCTATTGGTGTTCCTTGTGTAATTGCTTCTCCCGAATCAGTAAAACAGCTACAAACTTTAATAAGCGAAAATCCCCAAGGGGAAATTACCGTCGATCTTTTAAAGATGGAAGTTAAAAACGACAATCTTTCTGTACCAGTGCAAATGAATGAAGGTTCACGTCAAATGTTCCTCAATGGTACCTGGGATAACTGCGGACAATTGGTTAATAACGCTGAAAGTGTTAAGGCGACAGCAACCAAACTGCCTTATATTGACTGGTATGCAGCTTAATTTTGCTTGTTTATGAACCAAAAATAAGTAGTGGGCATTATCAAGTTATTGTTATCTACAGAATTTACTTTTACCGCCCACCCTACATCTGATAATTTTTTATTGATTTAGCGATCGCGTTCTAAATCATAAATTACCTTTTCGTAATACCAAGATTCACTACGGTTGGGATGGTCTATTCTTAATTGGTTTAGCAATCTTTCTGCTAAATCCAAGTCTCCATTAACCAGAGCAAACAGTCTACGACGCAATCCTACACTAACATTGTCCGACGGGGTTTCTGACCAATCCCAATCTTGCTCTGATTCTTCACTCCATCTTTGACAAGTTTCTTCCCCCTTAACGATTGCATCTTCTGCTAGATTCTGAATTTGTTCGGGAAATTCAGTCAAAAATTGGTTAATATTTTCTGCTGCGATCGCAGTTCCACCCACCAGTAAATAAAAAGCTTGTTGGGCTAGATTATCAAATTCTTCCACAATATTCAATATACTTTGTAATACATATTGAATCTATTATTGGCGTTCGACGACTAATAGTCGATAGCAGATTGAGTAGTTTATTAAAAAAACAAGCAACTTCATCAAACATATATAGAAAATGTGTCAAAGCGATCGACGATAGATTTATCCGCGTTGGTGATTTACTGCATGTTTCTTTGGGGCTATTAACCAAATAAGATTTAAAAATCTTTATATTATGACCCGTTTATTATTAAACATCCGTAGGATAATAATAGGTCATTGACTTTGTACGTCTTTACAAAAACTTTTATCTTTAAAATAAAGATACTTTACTTACACACTCACTTTAATTAAAGGAGAACATATTGGTTTCTACAACTTCCTTTAAAACAGCTAAATCAGAAGAAATTTTTAGTGCTGCTCATAAATTAATGCCTTGTGGAGTTAGTTCCCCAGTGAGAGCTTTTAAATCCGTAGGCGGTCAGCCTATAGTATTTGACCATGTAAAAGGTGCTTATATATGGGATGTCGATGGCAACCAATATATAGACTATGTTGGCACTTGGGGGCCTGCAATCTGTGGTCATGCCAACCCTGTTGTAATCGAAGCTTTACACGCAGCTTTAGAAAAAGGTACTAGCTTTGGCGCGCCCTGTGCATTAGAAAATGTTTTGGCAGAAATGGTAATTGATGCCGTTCCTAGTATTGATGTTGTACGCTTCGTTAACTCTGGTACAGAAGCCTGTATGTCTGTCTTGCGTGTGATGCGGGCGTTTACTGGCTGAGATAAAGGCCTTAAATTTGAAGTATGCTAGCACGGTCATGCAGATATGGTTCTGGTGAAAGCTGGTTCGGGTGTGGCAACTTTGGGCTTACCAGATTCTCCTGGAGTGCC